>NZ_RZSC01000057.1:0-17343 GCF_003998155.1 Mesorhizobium sp. M1E.F.Ca.ET.063.01.1.1 | reverse complement strand
AGATTGACGAAAGCGGCAGTGACGTCCGATCTCCCCCCTTGCGGGGGAGATGTCCGGTAGGACAGAGGGGGTACTGTCCCGCCAGCGTTTCGGATTTTCTGCACAGCGCTCTGAAGTCACCGCAATGACGGGCGTTTCCGCTAATCGCCAAGCATGCGGAACTAAGCCCGGCCCAACGCGGCGCGGATCAGCGCCGCTGCATCCGCCGGGCTCGCGCCGACCTCCAAGGTAAAGGTCGGGACCGCCTTGACCAGCGCCGCGATCATCGCCATGCGCCGTTTCTGCATCGCCAACAGACCGGTCATGCCGGTCCTGACATTGTCGGTGGCCAAAGCCACCATCGCATCGGTCCTGGCCATGGGCATGAGCCGGGTTTCGGCATTGGCCGAACGCGCAAGATGAAGGAGCGCCGAGACCGGTCTCGCGGTCGTGTCCTCGATGCGGATGATTTCGGCAAGACGCTCCAGCGGGACCGCCTGCTCGCCTTCGGCGTCCCATCTGTCGCCTAGACAGGGAGCAACGAACGGCAGCATAGCCGCGGTGTTGCGATGGACCTTCACTTTGCGCGGCATGCCCCAGGCCGTGATGCCATCCGATGCCGCCCGCAATATCATGACATCGTCCGAGCAAAGGCCGAAGCCTTGCGATGCCAGCGCCAGCGATGTCGTCGACTTGCCGGTGCCGCTCGGGGCATGGATGAGAACCAGGCCGTCGCGGTCCGGCAGGGTGAGGCCGGCGGTGTGGAGCATGTGCTGTCCGCCCGCATCGAGCGCGGCATCCAGCACCATCATCAGCAATGTCCATTTGACCTTGCTGTCGGGATGCACACGGATTTCAGCCCAGCCTTCGTCGGCATGGACCGAGGCCATCTGAAGAGCAGGGAAGATCAGGTGAACGATGTCGCCACCGTCGATCAGCCGGCAATGGCCGTCCAGCGGCACCTCGCCTTCGAAAGCGAGCTTCCCTTGAGGGTTTTCCGGCAGTGCCGACGTTTCGACGATATTGATGCGAAAGCCGGGTTCGACGGGGTCGCTGACGCGCAAGGTGCCGAGCATCAGGTCGAAGCTTGGCCAGAGCTCGGCGCGCGACGCGGATATGCTGATGATCTGGCCGTTGAGGTCATAGCAGAAGGTGGTTGCCATGCTACTCAAGCAGCGCGCGCCCCGGCAGCGTCGGCATGGTGACGATAGATCTCAACCATGCCGGGCAGGCTGTCGCTGACCACCGGCTTACCGTCGAGGCACACCCAGCAATGCGCCGACAGGCGCGGCGCATGCATCGATTTCGAATCGACGCCGAAGCGCAGCTCAGGATCGAAACCGGCCATGCGCAGGAAGCGGAAACCGAGCAACCCTTCCCGCAGGCACCTGCGGTCGCGCATCAGCCAGGGGTGCCTGACCGTGCGATTGACGCGGGTGACGATGTAGGCCGAAGGCAAGCCCCGGTAGGGCGCGGGCGCGTCGAGCGGCGCCCATTTCAGCACGCTCTCGAAGTCGCGCTGGCCAATCAGCACCGGCATCAGCCGGGCGCTGAGCCACAAATGGGTGCGGAACAGCGCGCGCAGGAACGGTCCGTCGGCCATCACGCGCCCGGGTCGGCGAGGATGCCTTCCGCCACCAGTTCGGCGGCGAGCGCCGCCATGTCCTCGTCGAGCGTCGCCTTGTCGATCTCGAATTCGTCCGACAAGAGGTCGACGATCTGATCGAGGTTGCGGGCGCCGTCGACCTTGTCGAGGAAGGCCTCGGTCGTGCCGTTGCAGGTGTAGAGCTGGCCGCTGCGCGCCAGAAGCACGACGGCGCCGTCGCCGACATGCTGCACGGAGGCGTCCTCCGCCATCCGCAGAACTGTTTCAGAGGCGATTTCAATCATGCGCCCGCTCCCTTTTGCCCCGAGAGCAATTAGCGCGGCACCGTGGCGCTGTCCATTGCCTGATGTCAGGCCCGGTGTTGCCTTCTTGCCCCAAGGTAAGCTAGAAACCGCCCGGGGTTTTCGGGGAGTGAACAGTATGCGTTACAATTGGGATCGGGCTCCGACGGCTTTCGAGCGCCATCGGAAAGCGTTGGCGGCCGCTATTTTGATCGCCGGCGGCGTGGGGCTGATGCTCGCGACACTGCCGCTGTAAGCCGACTTCAAGTCGGGACGCCGGAACGGCGCTCAACCGGAAGCGCCGTCCGCAGAAATTTGCCGGCGACAATCGACGAAAATGCAAGAAGACATGGCCGGCAAAAGCCGATTAGGCTATTGCCAGACGACGCAATGTTTCCTGGGGAGGAAAAGTCGATGGCCTCACGCTACCACGAAGTCTATGCGGGCTGGAAACGCGACCCCGTAGGGTTCTGGGCCGAGGCGGCCAAGGCGATCGACTGGTATTCACCGGCCGAAAACGTCTTCGATCCCGCATCAGGCGTCTATGGCCGCTGGTTCGTCGGCGCCACCTGCAACACCTGCTTCAACGCCATCGACCGCCACGTGGCGGGCGGGCGCGCCGACCAGTTGGCGCTGATCCATGACAGCCCGATCACCGGCACGGTGCGGAAATTCACCTATGCCGAATTGAAGCGCGAAGTGGTTGCGCTGGCCTCCGTGCTCAAGAACCGCGGCGTCGGCAAAGGCGACCGCGTCATCATCTACATGCCGATGGTGGCGGAGGCCGCCTTCGCCATGCTCGCCTGTTCCCGCATCGGCGCCGTGCATTCGGTGGTCTTCGGCGGCTTCGCCTCACACGAGCTCGCCACCCGCATCGACGACGCCAAGCCGAAGCTGATCATCTCGGCATCCTGCGGCCTAGAGCCTGGACGCGTGGTCGCCTACAAGCCCCTGCTCGACAAGGCGATCGAGATGTCTAAGCACAAGCCCGACGCCTGCCTGATCCTGCAGCGCGAGCAGTTGCGCTGCGAGATGAAGGACAATTACGACATCGACTATGCCGATGCGGTCGCCCGCGAGCGCGCGGCCGGCGCCAATGTCGACTGCGTGCCGGTTTTAGCCACCGACCCGCTCTACATCATCTACACCTCCGGCACGACCGGACAGCCGAAGGGCATCGTGCGCGACAATGGCGGCCACATGGTCGCGCTGAAATGGACGATGGACGCCGAGTTCGGCGTCAAGCCCGGCGAAGTGTTCTGGGCCGCTTCCGACGTCGGCTGGGTGGTCGGCCATTCCTACATCGTCTACGGACCGCTGCTGCATGGCTGCACCAGCGTGCTGTTCGAAGGCAAGCCGATCGGCACGCCGGACGCCGGCACCTACTGGCGGGTGATCTCGGAGCATGGCGTGGTGGCGCTGTTCACGGCGCCGACAGCTTTTCGCGCCATCAAGGGACAGGATCCCAGGGGCGAGTTCGTGTCGAAATACGACCTGTCGAAATTCCGCACCCTGTTCCTCGCCGGCGAACGCGCCGATCCGGAAACCATCAAATGGGCGGAGCAGAAGCTCGACCGTCCGGTCGTCGACCATTGGTGGCAGACCGAGACCGGCTCGCCGATGACGATCAACCCGGCCGGGCTCGGGCTTCTGCCGGTGAAGTACGGCTCGCCCGGCGTGCCGATGCCCGGCTACGACGTCCGCATCCTCGACGACGCCGGCCATGAGGTGGCGCGCGGCACGCTCGGCAACGTCGTGGTCAAGCTGCCGCTGCCGGCAGGCTGCCTGCCGACGCTCTGGAATGCCGACGCCCGCTTCCGTCAGGCCTATCTCGAGGAGTTCCCCGGTTTCTACAAGACTGCCGACGCCGGCATGGTGGACGAAGACGGTTATCTCTATGTCATGGCCCGCACCGACGACATCATCAACGTCGCCGGCCACCGGCTTTCGACCGGCGCGATGGAGGAGGTGCTGGCCGCGCATCCGGATGTCGCAGAATGCGCCGTCATCGGCATCGCCGATGCGATGAAAGGTCAGGTGCCGCTCGGCTTCGTCGTGCTCAATGCCGGGGTGTCGCGCGACACCGGCGCCATCGAAAGCGAGGTGGTAGGCCTGGTGCGTGACCGGATCGGTCCGGTCGCCGCCTTGAAGACCGTCGTGACGATCAAACGGCTGCCGAAGACGCGCTCCGGCAAGATCTTGCGCGGCACGATGCAGAAGATCGCCGACAAGGAGGAATGGGCCATGCCGGCGACCATCGACGATCCTGCAATCCTCGATGAGATCACGGCGGCGCTCAACGGACGCGGCATCGGGATCTAGAGCAATTCCAGGAAAAGTGTGAAACGGTTGGGCTCGGCGACTTCGCCGTAGCCTTCCGTCCGGAATTGCGTCAAAACAAAGAGGTTGAGCGGTTTGCCGTTTCGGCGAAACGGTGAACCGATCCAGGCCGGTTCGCCGGCGCCCGCGAGCAGCGCTGTCACGAATTCGTCCCGCAGCGCAATCGCCTGTTGTGCAATGCAGCAACAGCCCCTAAAGTTCGTCTGGGGGGCCATTCCGAAGGCACGGCATGGCTCAGCACAAGACAACATTCGGCGGCGTCGACATATTGCGTTTCCTGGCCGCCGTCATGGTGATGTTCTATCACTATGGCTTCTGGGTATGGGCGTTTCCGGGCGGTGTCTCGGCACGCGCCACCGGCGGCATCCCGGCCCACCCCGAGATGGCCTTCGTCGGCTCCGGCTGGGTCGGCGTGCAGGTGTTCTTCGTCATCAGCGGCTTCGTCATCGCCTTCAGCGCGGAGAATTCGACGCCACTCAAGTTCTTCGAGGCACGCGTCAGGCGGCTGGCGCCGGCGGTCTGGGTCTGCGCGCCGATCTCGACCGCGGTGCTGCTCATGGTCGGCCTTTCCTGGCCGACGGACGCGGTGGTGCGGCTTGCCCGCACCGCCCTGTTCGTGCCCTTCGAGCCATGGGTGGACAGCGTCTACTGGACGCTCGGCATCGAGATCGCCTTCTATGCCATCGTCTGGATCCTGCTGCGGCTCGGCCGCTTCGACCTGATGGAAGCGGCCGCCATCATCATCGGGCTGGCCAGCACGCTGTTCTGGTGCCTCTATTTCGCCTTCGGCTGGACCGATCTCGCGGAGACGCGCTGGCTGCAGCTTACCCTGGTGCACCACGGCGCTTTCTTCGCCGTCGGCGTGCTGCTCTGGCTGATGCGCTTCAAGGCGGTGACCGCCCCGCGCCTCGGCTTCACTGCCCTGTTCCTCGTCGGTGGCGTGCTGCAGATCGTCAGCTCCGTCGACGTGCACAGCGTCAAGGTGGAAGCCGCGATGCCTTACGCGCCGCCGATCATCGTTTTCCTCGCGGCGATTGCGCTGATGGCATGGTCGCTCAGGCTCGATCTTTCCTGGCGCGGCTGGCGCCGGATCGGGCTGATGACCTATCCACTTTACCTCCTCCACGATGTGGTCGGCGCGGCGATGCTCGGCGCCCTGATCCGGGCAGGCGTGCCCTACCTCGTCTCGATCCCGGTCGTCGGAGCAGTCATGATCGCCGCAAGCTGGCTGGTGGCGGCCGAGGCCGAGCCCCGCGTCCGGCTTCTGCTCGACCACACGCTTTTCCGCTACCGGCTCAGGGCCGCCTGAGACAAAACATCGCCAGCTCCCGCAGCGGCGGTGCGTTGCCGTCGGTGTGGAATTGTTTGCATTCGGCGTGATATCGAGGCGCATTCCAGTGCGAGTACCCGAGCCTCAACCCGTGAGCCTGTTCCAGCGATCGAGACGACCCCGACCCTTGCCGCGCGAACGGCTGGTGATGGATATGCGGGATACCGTCGTCTACGCGATTGGCGATGTGCATGGCTGCCACGACGAGCTGCGCGCGCTGGAGCAGAAGATCCAGCTCGACGCGCAGCAGTTCCGCGGCCGCAAGATCATCATCATGCTCGGCGACTATGTCGACCGCGGGCCGCAGTCGCGCCGCGTGATCGAACATCTCATGGCGCCGCCGCCGAAAGGCTTCCTGCGCGTCTCACTGGCCGGGAACCACGAGGTGGCGATGCTCGCCTATCTCGACGGCTATCTGTCGCGGGAGCCGTGGCTCCGCGTCGGCGGACGGGAGACGCTGTTCTCCTACGGCGTCGACCCGGAGCGGCTGGCAGCCCTCTACGGTTCAAGCGATGAGGTGGACGCCCGCATCCGATCGGCCATTCCGGCCGCCCACGTCGCTTTCATGCGCACGCTGCCGGTGATGATCTGTTCGGACAACTTCGTCTTCGTCCATGCCGGTATCCGGCCCGGCATCGCGCTCGAAGCGCAGGACGAGGCCGACCTGCTCAATATCCGCGAGGAGTTCTTCCGCGCCGTGCATCGCCTCGACCGGTGGGTGGTGCATGGACATACCATCGTGGACGTTCCGAAACTCGACGGCCGCCGGCTCGACATCGACACCGGCGCCTTCCAGACCGGACGGCTCACGGCGGTCAGGATCGTCGGCAAATATGGCCGGATGCTGTCGAGCAAGGACTGAGGGAGAGTCCCTTAGAGTAGTTCGGACCGATCCGAGTATTCACTCCGGAAGACGAAACGCTCGGCAACGCCGTCATGGCGCAAGCACAGTTTCACCGCTCTCAGGTCGGCGCAAGCTCGGCATCTGGAGCGGCGCCAAAGGACAGCAAGTCGCCCTGCCATTTGCTGCGCTTGAGGAACTGTTCCCAAGTCACGGCATCCGGATCGATTTTCCGACTCCAGGTCAGATCGCGCTCAGGGGCGTAGTAGCCATATTCGACGGCGTATTCGACCATACCCACCAACTCGCGTACGAGATGCTCATTGTCGGCGAAACCCGGAAAATGGCGTAACAGGTCTTCACGCGAATAGGCAGACGCATAATGCGCGCGCTTTCCGGCGACCCGCACAAACGTGTCCACCATTTGTTGCGCCGAGATAAACTCGCCGATCACAGGCAGAACCTCGCCAGCGTATCGCGCCGGGTGGTCGAAGATCTCGCGCACCGGCGGGCCGGCCGCGGTCAGCGGATCACAGAACGGCATGGGGATATCCGGCGGCAAGTATATGGCAAACGTTATGCCGTCCTCCCCGCCCCGCGGCACGTAGTATTCCAGGAAGTTTGTGTAGTAAAACGCCAGATAGACAAACGAACTACGGACGGGCAAGCCGCGAATATAGTCCTCTACCCTTGCCTTGTCCGTGAAATGCGGCGCCCACTTGGTGCCGCTGGTGATGGCTTCGACATTTTCGAGTCCGCTGAACACCACGTGCTCAACGCCAGCGGCCACTGCCGCATCGGCCAACTCCTTGCCCAGGCTAAGTTCGGGTTCCGCCGGCGGCACCTTGACGATGGGCGGTGTCATCAAGAACGCCCCAGCCGAGCCTTTCATTGCTTCGGTCAGATCAGCCTGCCTGCCGAGCTCAAGAGGCGCCACCACGACTTCGGCACCCTTCTTCGCCAGGGCCTGCGCAGGTTGGCTGTCGAGGCGCCGCGTCAGGGCGCGTACCCGGTAGCGCCCACTGTCGAGCAAGGAATTGGCGACGCTACGGCCTTGCTTGCTCGAGGCACCAACAACGGTAATCAGAGGTTTTGTATCGGCTTGGCTCATGCTGGTTATCCTGGTTGTGGGCGGAACCGCTTCCGCCCGCGATCGACCTCCACCACGGCCTCAGGCGCGCCGCGTGTCGGCCTTGACCACGGAGTCTCGGCCGGCGCGAGCTATATTGGAAATTATAAAAATGTTCGGCTACTATCCGTCCTGTGAATACCAAGCGCCTGGACCTCAATCTGTTGGTTACCCTGGAGACGCTGCTGGTCGAGCGGAACGTCACGAAGGCGGCTGCCCGACTGCACCTGAGCCAACCCGCGGTAAGCGCCCAGCTGAACCGTCTCAGGCGCGAGTTCGATGACCCGCTGCTAATTCCTGCCCAGCGAGGTATGACGCCGACGGTCAAAGCAATGGAGTTGCTCGATCCGTTGCGCCAAGCCCTTGATCAAGTTCGCGCCACGGTCGCTTCGCATAGGAACTTCGATCCGGCGAAGGCCAACCTGACCTTCGCAATCGCTTGCACGGACTATCTACAAGCGGCCGTGGTCAAGCCGCTCGTTGTGGAACTCAGGACGCGAGCGCCCGGTGTTCGCGTCGCGATCCGCAATCTGGACGTGGCGCAGTTGGAAGCGCAGATGGCGCGCGGCGACGTGGATTTGGCGCTCATGACGCCGCAGGCGGCCTCGCCAAGTCTTCGCACTCGCCATCTGTTCGATGAGCGCTATGTGCTCATCGGCCGCCGGAAGCATCCATGGCTGCGGGACGGAATCACGGTCGCTGAATTTGCTGAGCTAGAGCAAGTGATCGTATCTTTGGACGGAGGCAGCTTCGTGACGCCGTTGGACAGCGCTTTGGCTGCTCTCGGACACAAGCGCAACGTGGTGCTCTCTGCGGCTTCGTTCCTGTTTGTCCCCGAGATCGTGTCTCACTCGGACTTCGTGGCGCTGGTCCCGGAACGGCTGGTCCGCAACTCGGCGGACCAGCTTGAAGTGATGGACTGTCCACTCCCCGTTGAAGGCTTTGCTGTGGGAATGGTTTGGCATGAGCGCAATCACGGACACAGCGGCCAACGCTGGATCCGTGAAGCTGTTGTCTCACTTGTCGCGCGTCAATCCTCGCCCCAGGCGCGCGATAGTCACGACTAGGCGGCCTGCTTGGCGCGCGCGTCCGACTTCTCCAGGTAATAACTCGAATAGCGGTCGAAGAACCTTTCAGAGCCGCCGAGCGAGCCGTATTTCGCCAGCTTCTTCAGCTCGACCTTGTTGAGCACCGCGCCGACGATCTTGTCGGCGATATAGGGCTCCTGCTCCAGCATCGAGCGCACCATGGCGCGTGGCGTGCGGCCCCATTCGGTGACGAGCACGAAACCGTCGACCAGCGGCGCGAAGGCCTTGGCGTCGACCACGGGCCCGAGCGGCGGCAGGTCGACGATGACGTATTCGAAGGTCTCCCTGGCGTTCTCGATGAAGCGGCGCATGCCGGCCGAGCCCAGAAGCTCGCTGGTGTGCGAAAACTGGCCGCGCAGCACGGCGGGGATGATCGCCAGCTTGGTCTGGCGGTCGACCTTGCCGACCGACTGCCAGGTCTGCCCGTTGACCACCGCCTCCATCAGCCCGTGCTCGGCTTCCATGCCAAGGCTGCGGCTGAGGCCGGGATTGCGCAGGTCTCCATCGATCAGCAATGTCCTGGCGCCGTTGGCGGCGAGCAGTCCGGCAAGGTTTGCCGCAACCGTCGACTTGCCTTCGCCGGGCAGGACCGAGACAACGCCGATCACGCGGCTGCCCTTGTCTTCCATCACCACATCGAAGGCGATCTTGGCGTTGCGAAGCGTCTCGGCAAACATCGAGGCCGGCGCATCGAGACTCACCCGCATGCGCGCCCGTTTCTCGGCGGCGGACAGGCTGGTGACCTTGCCGTCGGTGGGCAGGTCGTCCGGTTTCGACTCCTTGGCCTTGCCGCCGCCGATCGTCGGCAGGTAGCCGAGGAACTTCAGGCCGACGCGGTCGCGAATGTCCTCGCCGGTGCGGAAGAAGCGCTCGTTGAATTCATTGAGGCCGCCGAAGCCGGCGCCGAGCATGAGGCCAAGCACCAATGACAGCGCCAGCACCCTGATGGTGCGCGGGCTCGACGCGGCAAGCGGCATGTTCGCGTCCGAGATGATGCGCACCTTGCCGACCGGGAAGGACTGCTGCTGCGAGGCTTCCTGATAACGGCCGAGGAAGGTCTGGTAGAGCGTGGAGAGCGCCTGCGCCTGCTGGTCGAGCTCCCTCAGCCTCACCTGCGATTCGTTGTCGGCCGAGCTCTGGCCGGCAGCGGTCGTGATCTTTTGCCTGAGCTCGGCCTCGCGCGCCTGCGCCACCTGAAAGTCGTTGCGATAGCTTTCGGTGATCTGCTTCAACTGCCCGAAGATCTGCGCCGACACATCGGCCTTTTCCTTGGTGAGCGCCACCGCCTGGGGGTGGTCCTTGCCGAAATTCGCCTCGACATCCTGCAGCCGCTTGGAGACGGCGAGATAACGGGTCTTGAGTCCGATGATGACCGAGCTGCTCGGCTGATCGGATGCGATCGCCGAATCGTTGAAGGCATTCTCGGAGCCGCTGTCGACGATCGCCTTGTACTGCTGGTAGCGGGCGCTGGCGCGCGCGGTATCGGCCTGCGCGATGATGAGCTGGGCGTTGAGATCGGAAAGCTGCTTGCCGCTGATCAACTGGCCGTCGCTGTTTGCGGACAGACCGTGCTCGGCCCTGAATCTCTCGACCTCCATGGCGGCCTGCTGCGAGCTTTGACGAAGCTCGGTCAGCCTGCCCTGCAGCCAGACAGCCGCGCGCTCGGTGGCGTCGAAGCTGGCATTGAGCTGATCGGCGAGATAGGCCTCGGCATAGGCCTTGGTGATGGCCGTCGCGAGGGCCGGATCCGTCGACTGATAGCCCAAGGTGATGACGTTGCTGCGGCCGACGCGATCCGCCATCAAGTCGGTCTGCAGCTTGAGAACCGCATAGTCGTGACGGGCGGCGGTAATCATCGCCTGGCGCGTCGCGGCGTCGACATTCTGGATCCCGGGGATGTCATCCGTGCTCGAGCCGCCGCGAAAATAGGAAACCACGCCGCGCAGGAAACCGATGCCCTTGGCAAGGGCCGATTGCGGCGGATACATGAACTCGTCGTTCTGGTCGAGCTTCAGCTTGTCGACGACCACCGACGCCAGCCGCGCCGAGTTGAGAATTTCTATCTGGCTGAGGATGGTCGCGTCCGTCTGCTGCGTGGCGTTGGCCGCCGAAATGTCGTCCACGACCTTGTTCAGGCCCTCGTCGATCAGCACGCTCGAGACGGACGTGAATTGCTTGGGCGTGGTCTGCAGGTAGATGACGCCCAGGAACAGGCCGATGATGGCGCAGACCGCCACCACCTTGGCCTGCCGGGCCGCCATGCCAAGCAGACGCTCGACGTCGATGAAGTCTTCACCCTTTTCCGCTTCGGCGTTGGGCAATGGCATCCTCTTGTCGAGAGGAAAGTTGGCATAATTCATCTTCGGTCCAATTCCAGGTTGCAGGCGCTACCGGCCTTCGAAGAGTGGCGTCGTTACCAGAAAAGACCACGCAACATTCGTGCCACGGGGCGCCTGGCCAAGAAGGCCAAGCGCTTGCGGCGATGTCGCGCCATCGCGATTTCGCATATGCACCCAAAATTTGGGCATTATGCGGCTACTTCCCGGCGCTCGTGCGACCGGACGAATTGCTGCAGCATTTCGAAGACTGGTCCTTTCATGTCGTCGCGCGCCAGAGCAAAGGCGATGGTGGCCTCGATGAAGCCTTCCTTTGAGCCGCAGTCGAACATGCGGCCGTTGAAGGGCTGGGCGTAGAACGGCTGGCTCTCGGCCAGGCGAACCATGGCGTCGGTGAGCTGGATTTCGTTGCCGGCGCCGCGCTGCTGGGTGCCGAGCAGGGCGAATATCTCAGGCTGCAGGATGTAGCGGCCGTTGATGTAGAAGTTCGACGGCGCTTTGGCGGGGGCCGGCTTCTCGACCATGGCGGTCACTTCGAAGCCTGAGGCCACCTCGGCGCCGCGGCCGACGATGCCGTATTTGCCGGTTTCCGAAGGATCGCAACGCTCGACGGCGATGACGTTGCCGCCGGTCCGCTGATAGAGGTCGACGGTTTCGGCGAGGCAGCCCGGCGTCCCGAAGGACACCATGTCGGGGAGCAGCAGGGCGAAGGGCTCGTTGCCGATCACATCGCGCGCGCACCATACGGCATGGCCGAGGCCATGCGGCGACTGCTGGCGGATGAAGCTGGTGGCGCCGGCCACCGGAAGCAGGCTTTCCAGCGACTGGAGCTGCGCCTTCTTGCCGGTCTGCTCGAGCGTTCCGATCAGTTCAGGATGGAGGTCGAAATAATCCTCGATGACCGCCTTGTTGCGGCCGGTGACGAAGACGATGTGCTCGATGCCGGCCTCGAACGCCTCGTCCACGGCATATTGCACGACAGGCTTGTCGACGACGGGCAGCATTTCCTTCGGCATTGACTTGGTCGCCGGCAGGAACCGCGTTCCGAGCCCCGCCACCGGTATGACTGCCTTCCTGACTTTCTGCATCGCTTATTCCTTCTGAGGAGATCGATTTCAAACCTATCGCCGGCTATGAAAACTTATTCCATCCGCCCGCATGCTTACCTCCCCGTCCCCACGGCAAACTGTGCCGCAACCCTTCTCAGCCGAACCGCGATCGGCATCGACATATGCCTGACCGCGGCCGGATCGCTGAGCGCAGTGCGTATCGCCTTGAGCGGCGCACGCGCCTTGATGTGCTGGACCAATGACAGGAACGACGACGCCTTGCGCAGGCTGCGGCCGCGCCTTGCGAAGGCCATTCTTGCGCTGTCATCCATGAAGTGCGCCGCGGCGAAGGCGGCATCGGCTTCGGCCATCGCCTCGACATGATGCAGTTCGAGCACGCGTGAGATCGAGCCGGTGCGGATGTGGTAGACATAACCGGTGGTCGGCTCGACCACGCAGCGGCCGCCGCTGGCCAGGGCGCTCGCCAAAAGAATGTAGTCCTCGCCGATGCGCAGCTTCTCGTCGTAGCGAAGCTGGTTTTCGTCCAGGAAACGGCGCTGGAAGATCGGCTTCAGATAGCCGAGGTTGAAGCGCGACTCGAAGACCACGTTGCCGGCGATGTAGTCGGCAAGCGATATCTCGCGGAGCGCCTCGAGATAGGCGGTCGGGAACATGATGTCGTCGGGCGTGCCGTCCTCGCGCACGACCTGGACGTTGTCGACCGCGATCTCGGCTCCCGCCTTTTCCGCCCGCGCGATCATTGCCGCCAGCCTGCCGGGAAGGACGGCGTCGTCGGAATCGAGCACCGCCACCCAGCGGCCGATGGCCCGATCGAGCCCGGCATTCCTGGCGCCGCCAGGGCCCCGGTTGGCCGGCAGCGCGACAACCTTCACGACGTCTTCGGGATAGGCGCGCGCGACATCGAGCGTGCGGTCGCTCGAGCGGTCGTCGACGACGATGATCTCGACGGAGACATCGCGCTGCGCCATCGCGCCGGCGATCGCACGGTCCAGGGTCGCCTCGGCGTTGTAAGCGGCGATGACGAAGCTGACGTCAGGCTGCACGCTTGTCCCCTTCCTGCGGTGTGAGGCCGTATTGGCGGATTTCGCGAACGCCGACCAAACCGCTGACGACGCCGACATGCATAATGCCGCGCAGCACGCTGCGGTTCCGTCGCACAGGGCTCACCGCCGTCAACAGCGCCATGCCGAAGCAATAGGCCGCCTTGGTGGAAGCGAGGCCGACCTGACCGATGCGGCGCACGCCGCCGGCGTTGCGTCCGATGAGGTGGCCATGCGTCTGTCCGAAGCGGAAGCGGCGGCGGCGCAGCCAGTCGAAGGCCGCCCTGGAACGCGGCACCACCTCGTCGACAAAGGCCTTCGGGGCAAAGGCGATGCGCCCGCCAGCCTTGGCCATATGATCGAAGAACTCGGTGTCCTCGCCGCCGGTCTGGCCGCGCGCCAGGCTGAAGCGCCGACTGCGCAGGCTCTCCTCGGCCATGCTGAGCAGGACGTTGCAGGTGTAGCCGGTGCGGATCTCGCCGCGCACCCAGACGGGAAGTGTCGAATGGAAATCGCCCTTGCGCATCCAGTCCGGCGCATCCGGACGATAGCTTGCGCGAACCGGTCCGAGCACGGCCGTCGCGCCGGTCGCCTCCGCGGTTGCGACAAGTTCGACGAGCCAATCCGGCGAAGCCGTCTCGTCGTCGTCGATGAAGGCCACGAAGTCCGACACGCTGGCATCGAGGCAGGCGTTGCGGGCGATCGAGATGTTGCGCGCCGGCGCGTGGCGATAGCGGATCGGCAGCTTCAGCTCCTGCGCCAAGGCCTTCACCAGCGACTGCGCGCTCGGCTCATCGTCATTATCGGCAACGACGATGCCGATCTCGAAGCCGATCGGCTTCTCCAGCGCGGCAATGGAGCGCAGCGTGTCGGCAAGCTCCGGCCGGCGGAAGGTGCAGATGCAGATGTCGATGGAACGGCCGGCCATCATGCCACCTTCCGCTGCGATCGAGGCGTCAGGAGCTGCTGCCAAAAGCCCACGGACCAGCCGAAATGCATGACCATCGCCGAAACGCCGGCCAGCGCTATGCCCGGATTGCGCTGGCGGATGGCGGTGACCAGGCCGTAGCCGAGGCACACGGCCGCCCAAAGCAGGAAAGGCACGGCCGCCAGCCAGGAGACGAAGGAAAAGAGCGCCAGGAGGACGACGGGCGCGACCAGCAGCGGGATCATCTGCCGCACCTTCGGCACCATGCGGTGCTTCAACACGTTCTTGGCGCGGCCGCGGCCATAGCCCAGGTACTGGAAATAGAGGCTCTTCAACGTGGAACGCGGATAATAGACCATGTGGGTGCTGCCGCTCATCCAGATGCGGTAGCCGGCCTGGCGCAGCCGATAGTCGAGCTCGGCGTCCTCGTTGTGACTGAAGCTCTCGTCATAGCCGCCGACCGCCCTGAAGGCGGCGATGCGTATGAGCGCGTGGTGACCGTGGTCGACCCACTCGCCGGCCGACATGTGGCGATGCTTCGAGCCGCCAGTGCCGAGCTTGGAATTCTGCGCCGCGGCCGCAGCCTTCTGCATCGCGCCGGTGCCGCTGGTCAGCATCGAGACGACGACCGAATCTGCGCCGGTGGCAAGCGCTTCCTCGATCAGCCTGTCGCAATAATCGACGGGATAGCCGCCATGCGCGTCGATGCGGATGAGATAGTCGGCAGTGTCGCCGAACGTCGCCACCGCCAGGTTGATGGCGGCACTCTGGATCCGCTTCGGATTGGCGAGCAGAACGACCCGAGGGTCCTCGGCGGCGACCTTTTCGACAATGCCTTGCGTGCCGTCGGTGCTGCCGCCGTCGGCGACGACAATGCGCGCGCCCAGCCTTGCGGCAGCCGGCCGCAAGTGCCCGAGCAGCGCACCGATATGGGCGGCCTCGTTGAGGCACGGAACGACGATCAGGCTCGATGCCGTGGTCTGCGTCATCGGCGTTTGTCCATTCTCGGCCATCCTATGCCAGCGCCTCGGCCGCGAAGGTTCCGTCGATGGCGGCCAGGCCGCGCAGCTTGTCGACAAAGGCCAGGCAATCGCTGCGGTCGTAGCTCCAGGTCCTCGGATTGCGGGTCATCACCTGCGACTTCAGCTTGCCGTAACGCTCCTGGCTCATCCGGCCGAGCGCGGTCTCGAGTCCCTCGGGCGTGGCTTCCGACAAAAGCACGCCGATGTCCTGCTGCTTGAGGAAGCGGCCTGTTTCGGTGCTCGCCATCGAAATCGGCACGGCGCCGAAGCGGCAGCCTTCGTAAAGGCGGTTGGGAAGCAGCCATTCGGAATTCTGGCCTTGCTCGAAGAAATCGATCGCCCACGAGAAATGCGCCTCCCGGTAGATCGCCGCCATGTCCTCCGGATTGCGGTAGGGACCTCGAAAGGAAAGCCAAGGCTCGGCTTCGACGAAGGCATGAAAATCCGGGAATTCGGACAGCGCCGGACGGCCCCTGAGCACCACCTCGAAGCGTCCGTTTTGCCGGCGGGTGAATTCGGCCAGCAGCTCCAGCGAGCGCCGGCATCTGAGCGCGCCGAACCAGCCGATGCGCCAGGGCGGCGCCATCGGGGGGTCGCTCTCAGGCAGATTGTCCGCCGGCACCGGCATGGTGTCGAAATACTTGTTCTCGATCAGCTCGACCGGTGCGGCGATTTGCCCGAATGGTTTGAAATAGTTGGCGATGAAGGCGGGAGAACTGGTCACCAGCAGCTTCACGTCGCGGGCGAGATGGCGTTCGACTCCACGCAGCGTCTTGCCGATCAGGTCGTTGCGCAACACCAGCCGATGGATGTCCAGGCATTCGTAGACGATCGGCACGCCGGCGCCGAAGGCCTGGTTCGCGCGGCGGGCAAGCGCCAGCATTTCGAGGTTGCGCGCGATGATCAGATCGGGTCGCGCCACGGCGCTGAGCTTGGCGCCGATCGTTACAGCGGCCCTGGCCACCGCGCCGATGCGCTGCGCGAATCGGCCATCGCGCGTCGGACCGAGGTCGACCGGCTCGATGCCTTCGATCTCGGCGATCGGACTGTTGGTGCGACGGAAGCCCGCCAGGGTAATCCCGGCGCCGCCTGCCCTGAGCATTTTGACCCTTCGGCGCACGGCCGGATCGGATACGTCATGCACAAGGTACAAGACATGCAGCATGAAACTCGACCGCTGTTGGGCCCGCCACCCACGGGAAAGGTAGTACAGCTTTTGCTGCATCGCAACATTTTTGGTGCGGCGTTGGTAAACAGCGCACATTTTTTGTTGCACTGCAAAAACGTCTTGCGGTAGTTTGTACCCGGCGGCGGGCGCCGGTCACGACGATGTCGGACCGGAGCAGAATCAGGAATCCTGAATTTGGAAACCAGTGCATTCGATCCGCCCGAGGGCTCACTGCGCAGATCGGTCGGACGCGGCGCCGTCGTTACCGCGATGGCGCAGGGCGTGCGGGTCGCCACCCAGATCGTCTCCGTCATCGTGCTGTCGCGGTTGTTGTCGCCGCAGGATTTCGGCGTGGTGGCGATGTGCGCGCCGGTGCTCGCCTTCATCGCGCTGTTCCAGGATTTCGGCCTGACCCAGGCGACGATCCAGAAAACCGGCATCCGGCACGAGGAGGTCAACTACCTCTTCTGGATCAACACGGCAGTGAGCGCGGTGCTGGCCTGCGTGCTGGCCGGGGCGGCCCCCTTGGTTGCCGCCTTCTACGGCGAGCCGCGCGTTACGGGGCTGGTCGCCGCGTTCGGTCTGCAGATCATGGCCTACGGCCTTGGCGCCCAGCATCTGGCGCTGATGACGCGGCGCATGGAGTTCACCAGGCTTGCCATCATCGATGTCGCCAGCGCCGTTTCCGGACTTGTCGTTTCGATCGCCTGGACCTTCATCGACCGCTCCTACTGGGCGCTTTTCGCCGGCACGCTGACCGGCGCCGTGCTGCCGACGATCTGCTATTGGGTGTCCTCGCGCTGGCGTCCCGGGCTGCCGCGCAAGGTCGAGGGCATCGGCCAGCTGATCCATTTCGGCGCCGGCATCACCGGCTTCAACTTCGCCAATTTCTTCGCCCGCAACCTCGACAACGTGCTCATCGGCAAATATTGGGGCGAGGCGCAGCTCGGCCTCTACGACCGCGCCTACAAGCTGCTGCTCTTCCCGCTCAGCCAGATCACCAATCCGCTGTCGAAGGTGATGGTTCCCGCGCTTTCGCGGCTGAAGGACGAGCCCGACCGCTACCGCAGCGCCTACCTGCGCGTCATGCCGCTGATCCTTCTGGTGGCGCTGCCAGGTGTGGCCTTCGCCACCGCCATGTCCGACACGCTCATTCCCTTCGTGCTCGGCCAGCAGTGGCGGGAG
>NZ_RZSC01000579.1:0-3843 GCF_003998155.1 Mesorhizobium sp. M1E.F.Ca.ET.063.01.1.1 | reverse complement strand
CCCGCCCGCGCCCCGCCCCCCCGCCACTACCGCCAGCACCAGAAGGGCGAGGAGACCTCGACCAACTCGATCGCCTCGATCTTCGCCTGGACGCGCGGCCTCGCCCATCGCGCCAAGCTCGACGACAACGCCGAGCTGAAGCGCTTCGCCGAGACGCTGGAAAAAGTTTGCATCCAGACCGTCGAGTCCGGCTTCATGACCAAGGACCTGTCGCTGCTGATCGGCCCCGACCAGCCCTGGCTGTCGACCACCGGCTTCCTCGACAAGATCGACGAGAACCTGCAGAAGGCCATGGGGTGAGAAGTGCCGAGCATTGTTGCCAGCGAAAGGGTCCGCCTTTGCGCTGGCAATAACGCCGATCTCTGTCAGGCTATTTTCAAGGCGCATGGGCTAAGTGATCTGAGGAACGACTTCGTCTGGTCGAGCGACCGGCAAGCACCTCCTTACTACCCCAATGTCGCTACTCTGGATGCCGATGCCGTAGCGGTCCAACTTGCGGAAATAGCCAGACTGACATCCGTCCTTGCTACCAGCTTTTCGGTCAAGGACGGGTTCTGCCGTCTCGATCTCCAACCGCTCGGGTTCAGTCAGCTCTTCGAAGCAAGCTGGATCTGGACGGACCTAAGTCATCCGACGAGGACGCCTTCCGGTTGGGAGCGTGTTGAGGACGCTGCCAGCTTGGAGATGTGGGAATTTGCCTGGGCGGATCGCGCAAGTCCCTCCAACGGCCGTGTCTTTC
Organism: Mesorhizobium sp. M1E.F.Ca.ET.063.01.1.1; assembly: GCF_003998155.1. Taxonomy (NCBI): domain Bacteria; kingdom Pseudomonadati; phylum Pseudomonadota; class Alphaproteobacteria; order Hyphomicrobiales; family Phyllobacteriaceae; genus Mesorhizobium; species Mesorhizobium sp. M1E.F.Ca.ET.063.01.1.1. The sequence goes on along the minus strand of NZ_RZSC01000579.1, from coordinate 3,104 downwards.
CAGCGGCAGTCCTGGCCGACCCCGCAATCGCTATCCTTGGCCGACGGACAGCTGACGGCTTTGCCGCCGGCTGCATAGCCAATAGATCCGAGTTGGTGACTGGGTTGTCAAATGTCTTTGCCACGGATGGCAGTCCGACATATCGGGATGCAGTGCGGGCAGCAGCCAATGCGTTTGCTGGATGTCGCGCGCTGGTAGCGTATGACCGCGACGCCGGGTTGGATGAAGCACTGACCTGCGGCTTTCAGGCCGCCGGCCCGCTGCGTGTCTGGGTACGGGACAGCCAAGACAAAGAGGAATAGCAAATGGCAAAGCCGATCCTCTACGGCGCCGACTACAGCGTCTATGTCCGCATCGCCCGGATGACGCTGGAGGAAAAGGGCGTCGACTACGAGCTCGCCCCTGTCGACATATTCGCCGCCGACGGCATTCCGGCCTGGTATCTCGAGCATCACCCGTTCGGCCGCATCCCGGCCTTCGAGCATGACGGTTTTCGGCTGTTCGAGACCAGCGCGATCGCGCGCTATGTCGACGAAGCCTTCGACGGTCCGCCCCTGCAACCGGCCGACCCGCGCGGCCGCGCGAGGGTGGACCAGATTATCGGTATGCTCGATGCCTATGGCTACCGCGCCATGGTCTGGGACGTCGCGGTCGAGCGGCTGGAAAAGATACCGGCCGATGAGAGCCTGATCGCCGGCGGGCTCGGCCAGGCCGAGACCGTGTTGAAGGTACTGACGTCGCTGAAGGCGAAAGGCCCATGGCTGCTTGGCGACCAGTTGACGCTGGCCGACCTGCACGCAGCACCGATCATCGCCTATTTCGTCAAGGTTGCCGAAGGCCGCGATCTGCTGGCGCGCTTTGCGGATATCGAGGAGTGGTACATGCGCGTCGCCGCCCGCCCGAGCTTTGTCAAGACCGAGAAGGCCGGTTGACGCAGGCATCTCGGCCTGCAGCGGGTGGCCGGCTCTAAAACCCGATCTCGGGCCTGGTTACCATCAGCCAGAGGATCGCAACCACGGCGCCAAAGGCAGGAAAGCCGAAGGCGAACCAGATGCGGAAGAGGCGCTTTTCCTCGTCCGGCAAAGGAGCCCGTTCACGCGTAGCCTGCCGTGCCAGATCGCGTATACGCATCTGGATCCAGACGACCGGCAGCCAGAATGCGCCGGCAACGGCATAAAGCAGCAACGAAAGCACGATCCAGCCTTGGCTGAGTGGCCATCCCATCTCGCGCGCCAGCAACGCGCCGGTGATCGGCTGGACCACGACAGCCGTCGCCGTGAAGATGGCGTCGGCAATCACAACTGTCCCGGCGACATGAGCGACGATCTCGGGCTTGCCGGTCCGCTGCGCCATCAGCATGAAGAACGCTATGCCGGCACCGGTGCCGAACAGCACCGTGGCACCAATCACGTGCAGCCAGCGCAATATGTCGGCCCACAGGCTCATCGCTCTTCCAAAATCGCCAAGGCCACCAGGACGAGGCAAAGCATGGGTACGGCCTTGACGATGGCCCCGAGAGGATCGAGCCACAGATCGGGGGCAAGCATGGTCGCAGCCGCAAGATAGAGCAAAGTGATGGCGACCATCGCCAGCAGCACCAATCGTGCGAGGGGTCGCACGACAACCGCGGCGCCGACAACGATGTCCGCTACGCTTCCCGCAAGAACCATTCCAAGCGCAGCGGCGGGCGGCAGGCCGCGCGAGACGAGAATGTCGGCGGCCGCATCGTGCCGGGCGAGCCCGACAACGCCTGAAGCCAGCCAGAACGTCGACAGGATGGCAAACACGATCGGCTTCAGCAGCCAAAGACGCGCGAACCACCGCTCCTGAACATGCGCCGGCATTACCGCCAGCGTTGCTTCCAAAGGCTGCGGAGGGCGGCCCGTGATTTCGGCCCAGGGTTTCGGGTTACCGGTCACGCCCTTCTCGAGCGCGGCAAGCGCCGCGCTGCGCAAGGGAGATCGCCACCCGAGAAGGCCGAGTCGATCCGCGACTATGCCAGCGAGCCGGCCGACAATCGCCGGCACTGCCACGACCGGCGCCTTGGGCAGGCCGAGCCAGGCTCGGAATTCAAGGAGGACGGCGCCAAGAGGTCTGGCCCGTTCCTCGACGAGATCGATGATCTGCCCGCGCGCCAGGGACCCGCCAACGGCGCGCGATACCGCCTCGGCGACATCCGCGACAGACACCGTCTGGATCGGTCGATCCGCAAGCACGGCTGGCACGAACCATGGAAACGCAGCCAGCGCACGCAACAAAGCCGTTCCGCCATAAGCGCCCTGCGCGATGACCAGGCCTGGCCGCAGGATCGTCCATTCCAAGGAGGATGACGCGACAGCGCGATCACCTTCGGCCTTGGTCCGAAAGAATGCGTTGTCGGAATCGAGATCGGCGCCGATCGCCGAAATCTGCACCAGTCGGCGTACACCGGCCTGTTCGCAAGCAGTAACGAGAGCAGCGACCGACCGCCGATGGATGGCGTCCAGATGATCGCGCGAGCCGTCCTGCAAAGCACCGGCGGCGTTCACAACCGCCTCCACGCCGGCCAGCAAGGGAATCCAGTCCGCCGCCGCGAGCAATCGCGACATGTCCGCTGCGATCCATTGGGCACGAGGCTTGCGCCGCCGCGCCTGCACGACGTCACGGCCAAGCCCGACCAGGTCGTGGCCGTCTTCAATCAATCGTTCAAGGACGGCTTCTCCGATCAGGCCGTAGCCGCCAAGAACGAGGACCTTCATCGGGCCGTCACGCGGCTTCGAGCGCCGCCCTTACCGCCGCGATAGCGTCGTCCGCTTTGGACGCGTCGGGGCCGCCGGCCTGCGCCATGTCGGGACGCCCGCCGCCGCCCTGCCCGCCTAGCGCGGCAGAGGCGACGCGGACGAGATCGATGGCGCTGAAACGGCCTGTGAGGTCCTCGGTGACGGCGACCACCACGCTCGCCTTGTTGTCCTCGCCGGCGCCGACGAAGACCACGACACCGGAGCCAACCGTCTTCTTGCCGGCATCGGCAAGCGGCTTCAGGTCCTTCGGCGCAACGCCGCTGACGGCCTTGCCGAGGAAGCCGACGCCGGCGACCGTCTCGTTTGCGGCCGGGGCATCGGACA
>NZ_RZSC01000578.1:0-3846 GCF_003998155.1 Mesorhizobium sp. M1E.F.Ca.ET.063.01.1.1 | reverse complement strand
ATCACCGCCGACGAGGCGGTGATCGCCGCCGGCACCGGCGCTCCGGCAATCGCCGGAACGGCTGGCATCAAGCTGCCGATCGAGGCCCCGCCCGGCCTGATCGTGCATTCGCGCCCCTACAAGAAGCTGCTCAACGGGCTGGTACTGGCCGAGAGACTGCATATGCGGCAGACGGCGGAGGGCCGCATCATCGCCGGCTCGGATTTCGGCGGCGGCGATCCGGGCGAGAATCCGGAAGCCACCGCCCGCGAGCTGTTCGCGACGATGAAAGCGATGCTGCGCGGCGGCGATGGACTGGAGTTCGATTTTCATACCGTCGGTTACCGGCCGACCCCGATCGACGGATTTCCGATTGTCAGCCGCGCCGAGGGTGTCGGCGGCCTCTATCTCGCCGTCACCCATTCCGGAATCACGCTGGCACCCGCGATCGGCCTTTTTGCCGCCCGTGAAATCCTCGATGGCGAGCGCGATGCGTTGCTGGCGCCCTACGCGCTGTCGCGTTTCGCTCAGTAGCCAGGCGGCCGGCGAAACCCGCCAGCCAAGGGCGCGATCGCTGCGGCGATGCCGAGCAGCCGCGCTTCCGACCAGTGCCGGCCGACGAGCTGCAGGCCGACGGGTACGCCATTGCTGTCTTGCCCACACGGTATCGCCACCGCCGGGTGACCAGAATAGTTGAAGACCGCGCCATAGGCGGGCAGCATCCGGTAGCTCTCGTCCTTGCCGTTGACCTTGAGCGTGGTCCCCGGCTTGCAGTGCGCAAAGGCCGTGGTCATGGCGACCGGGCAGAGCAAGGCGTCGCAGGTTTCGAAGAAGCGCTCCCAGGCAAGGATCGAACGGTCGCGGCGGGCGAGCGCGGCGAACCAGCGCGACACCGGCGTCGGCTGCTCTGGCTGTTCCGGCTGTGCTGCCTCCAACATCATGCCGATCAGCCTGTCGCCCTCGGCGAGATCGTCATGCAGGTCGAGCTTCGGCAGTCTTGCTTCCCCGATGCTCGCGCCGGCGGAGGCCAGCCCAGCGGCCAATCTTTCCACCGCGGCGCTGATCTCGGCCGCTATTGGAAAACCCGGGAAGGTGCTGGCGAAGGCGATGCGCAACGAATTCAGTTCGAGCTTTGACGTTGGATCAATCGGCACCGGCGCCAAGTCGGTATCGGTTCCATCCGGGCCGGCAATGATCCGATAGATCAGCGCCAGGTCCTCCGGATTCCGGGCGAGCGGGCCGACACATGACATCCATCGGACACTGCGCGGCGCACCGCCAGGATCGGGGAAAGCGCCGGCCAACGAAATGCGATGCTCCGTCGGTTTCAGGCCATAGACGCCGCAGAACGCGGCAGGGAGGCGGATGGAATCCTGCATGTCGGTGCCAACCTCGAACGGCGCCATGCCTGTCGCAACCGCGGCCGCGGCGCCGCCGCTGGAGCCGCCCGCCGTACGCGACAGATCCCACGGATTGCTGGTGCGGCCAAAGAGCGGATTGTCCGACTGCCAGTCGCCCAGCATTGCGGCGACGTTGGTCTTGCCGACCAGCACGGCGCCCGAGGCCTTTAGCCGGGCGACGACCGGGCTGTCGCTCTGCGGCACATAATTGGCAAAGGGCGGGAAGCCGACGGTGGTCTTCATGCTGGCCGTCTCATGCGCGTCCTTCAAGGTGAAGGGCACGCCATGCAGCGGGCCGGGCGTGTCGCCGCGCGCCAGCGCCGCATCGGCTTTCTCGGCGCCCCCGCGCGCGCCTTCCCGATCGAGGATGACGACGGCGTTCACCGCTTCGTTATGCCGGTCGATCTGCGCGAGATGCGCATCGAGGGCCTCGACCGCCGAAATTTTGCGCTCGGCGATCATTGCCGCGAGGTCGGTGGCGGATGAGAAGGCGAGGTCCATGACGAGGCTCCGGCTGCTGCGCGCCGCCATCAACATGGCGGATTTCGATGTGGCTTCAAGCCGAGTTCAGCATCCGGAGGACAACGGTGCTTGATCGAAATTGCTGCGACTGAACATGTCGAGGTTGTTGCTCTACGCGCCCCTTTCTCCTGCCGGAAATCTCTCCACGGTGGGCAGATTGGATGTCACGATGGCTTTCGCCAAGATCCCAACGTTTGACAGACTACACAGCCATTGCCAACCGCGCGGCGGCCGGCGCAAACGGACGGATGCTTGTGCCGTCCCTGGTCATGGTGACGAAACTCGACGGCGGGATCGCCTGCCAGTCGCCGCCGTCACGGTCGAACGGTTCGGAGACGATGCAGCGGCCGGCGCCTTTGGCGAAGGCGCCGGTATAGAGCGTCGGCGCATGATCGTCGGTGGCATAGCGCACGGCATGCAGCGCCTGGCCGTCGGAGAAGGCGGCGGTCAGCTTCAGCGCCGGTTCGAGACCTGCGCGGCGCGAGGCTTCCAGCACACGGCTGGTGGCGCGCGCCACAGCGCCCTGCGGGTCGTCGGACATGCCTTCGTCGATCATCAGCAGGAAGAAAAGCTCCGAATCGGTGGTGCCCTCGCGCTGGTCGAAGACGGCGTCGGAGAGCGAATTCTCAAGCGTGCGGCGGATTTTTTCGAAGCCGCCGATCTGGCCGTTATGCATGAACGACCAGCGGCCGGAAATGAAGGGATGACAATTCATGCGGCTGGTGGCGCCGCCGGTCGAGGCGCGCACATGGGCGAGGAACAGGCCGGATTTGATCTGCCGGCAGAGGCTCTTCAGGTTCGGATCGGACCATGCCGGCAGGATGTCGCGATAGAGGCCGGGCTCGGGGCGGTCGCCATACCAGGCGAGGCCGAAACCGTCGCCATTGGTCGGCGACTTGGCTTCCTGGGCGCAGTGGCTCTGGGCAATCAGCGAATGGCAGGGCGCGGTGATGATGTCTTCGAGGAAGACCGCTTCACCAAGATAGGCCGCCCACCGGCACATCGCTTTCCACCATCTTTCAGGCGCGGTCCAAGAGAGCCGCCGGCTCCTTCACCGCGTTTGAGCCTCTGTTTTGCGTGCGCTCATAGAGCTCGCGAACGATCCGGCTGGCCGTAGTCTCGAACAGAAATGGCAAGAAAGCGTGAACGAGCGCAGCGCCGGCGGCCATCGACAGGCGGGAACAGAACCAGGCGGCAAAGGCCATATGGCCGAAATAGGTCTCGCCCACCTTGGCCGGATGAGCGGTGAAGAGTGCCGTAAACCGTGTCGTCATGGTGGTCCCTCCTGCCGGGATGAGCCCCGATTCTGAGTAACCTGCCATGAGGCGAAGGTTCATCGATCTCAAATTGTCCTTGAATGGAGAAGAATTTTGGGACATTCATCCCAATATGATCCATGAACTCGATGCAAGCGATCGAAGATTGCTGGCGGAGCTGCAGCGCGACGGCACGCTTTCCGTCGACCAGTTGTCGGAGCGCGTGGCGCTTTCGCGCAATGCCTGCTGGCGGCGCGTCAAGCGGCTGGAGGAGGACGGCGTCATCACCGGGCGCGTGGCGCTGGTCGATGCCGACAAGCTCGGGCTCGGCCTTTCGGTGTTCATCCTGATCCGTACCTCGAACCACGACCCGGACTGGCTGCAGAAATTCCGGGCCGCGGTGACCGGCTTTGCCGAGATCACCGGCGTCTACCGAATGTCCGGCGACCTCGACTATGTGCTGAGGGCCCGCGTCGCCGACGTCAAAGCCTATGACCGGCTCTACCAGCGGCTGATCGCCAAGGTGGCGCTGTCGGACGTCTCGGCCTCTTTCGTGATGGAAGAAATCAAGGAGACGACCGTCGTTCCGGTGGAGTTGCGCTGAAAGCCGGCGGAACCGCGTTCAAAGAAAGCCGTTGATAGGCTTGCCGTCGAGTTGACCGAATCGCCATTCGCGCCGATAGGAATGG
>NZ_RZSC01000577.1:0-3849 GCF_003998155.1 Mesorhizobium sp. M1E.F.Ca.ET.063.01.1.1 | reverse complement strand
GATGAATGCGCTAATACACATAGCTGCAACGGCTGAATGGGCGCAATAAATCTGACACGAGGCCAATCACGCGGTAAATGAAGGCCAACCCGCCCTGTTGCTAACGCATGATGCGAACCATTCCATGGCGTTAGGATGATCGCGGTTAGCTGCAGGCAGCTCCTTCAAACCATTTTTGAACAGGCCTGAGGATGCCGGACCAGCGGGCCTCCTGATCGAACTCGCAATCGAGGGGACGCTCTCAGGCCCGTTCCGGCAGCGCAGTGGTAGGCAATGCTTCATCGCGACACGACTTGTATCCGCAAGCTGGGCAGATCCGGCCATCCGGCCACACCATGCTCTCCAGCAACCGACGGCAATGCTGCTCATCCCGGAAGGCCGCGATCATTTCTTCAACAGTCCGATGCTGGAAAGCGCTGTAAGCACTTCAGCACGGGGTCAGCGACGCCAGCATCTACAAATGGAAGGCGAAATGTGGCGGCATGGACGTGTCGGAAGCGAAGCGGCTGAGGACTGCGCAAAGCGGCGGCGAGAACCGTCGAACCGTCGATGCCGTCAAACCGCTGTCGGCCAGATACTCGACGACTTCACACCCCAGGGAATGCGCCAACTACCTCAAAGGCAGGATATGCGTCTACCAAAAAACAGAACGCTCTAGACTTAGACTAGTGCCCGTCCATAAACGCTAATTTTTGAGGCATTTACCGTGACTTGTCGGCTCGGTGCTGGGCGCTCTCGAGCGTCTGGCCGGGAACGCAGCGGAAGGAGGGTGACCAAAAAGACTTGCCAATGGAAGCCGCGCACGACGCTCGGCCGACAGCCTTCGACCATAGAGGCGAGTCTCAGGTTGGCTTGAGACGGGCGAAGAGGGCGAGATTGTAGGCGACTACCGAAGACCAGACACTCTTGAGGCGCGGGTGCGGGCAATCATCCGCTGCGCGCCATCCGGCGATCGTGAACGAGGCGCTGTCGGCGCTGGAGCAGGATTTTGCAGCGCTGTATTCGCCGTTCGGGCGGCCGTCTATCCCGCCGGAGAAGCTTCTGCGGGCGACGCTCCTGCAGGCGTTCTACTTGATCCGCTCAGAGCGGCTCTTGATGGAGCGGCTGGAATACGACCTGTTGTTGCGCTGGTTCGTTGGCATCGGCGTCGATGACGCGGCCTGGAACCATTCCGTGTTCTCCAAGAACCGCGACCAGCTGCTGGAAGGCGACATCGCCGCGAAGTTCCTGGCGGCGGTGCTGGCCCGGCCCAGGGTGAAGAAGCTTCTGTCCACGGATCACTTCTCGGTCGACGGCACGCTGATCGAGGGCTGGGCATCGATGAAGAGCGTCAGGCCGAAGGATGGTCCGGGCGAGCCGCCGGCCGAGGGCGGCGGGCGCAATGCGGAAGCGGACTTCCACGGCCAGAAGCGGAGAATGACACGCACGCCTCGAGCACCGATCCCAATGCACGGCTCTACAAGAAGGGCAAAGGGAAGGAAGCGAAGCTATGCTTCATGGGGCATGGGCTGATGGAGAACCGCCACGGCCTGCTGGTCAACGCCTGCCTGACGCTGACCGACGGGCATGCCGAGCGGGTGGCGGCGCTGCACATGGTCGAGCCCTTGGCCGACCGGCCACGCGCCATCACGCTCGGCGCCGACAAGGCCTATGATGCGGAGAACTTCGTCAACGAGTTGCGCTCGATGCAGGTGATGCCGCACGTGGCGCAGAGCTTCGACGATCGACGGCCGCACGACACGGCACGGCGGTTATGCCGTCAGCCAGCGTGTCCGCAAGCCCATCGAGGAGGCGTTCGACTGGATCAAGACGGTCGCCGGGCAGGACAAGACAAGGTTCCGAGGACGCGAGCGCGTCGGATGGGCCTTCACCTTCTCGGCCGCCACCTACAATCTGGTGCGGCTGCCCAGGCTCATGGCGGAGACCAGCTGATGGCCAGGGTTTTCGCCTTTCGCCAAGGCCTTTGCCGGGCGCTGGCGCATCGTCGAGATGGACAATTGGGACCAGGACTCCCTCGATCTCGTCGAAGAGGCGCATCTGACGTTCAAGGGCGCGGCGGATGGCGAGATCGCCTTCGGCGCGCTCAAGGGCTTCCTCGACGTTCGCTACGGCGCCCGCGACGGTTCAGCCTGTGCGGAGTTCTCGTGGGAGGGACACGACGAGAATGACCCCGCCTGCGGTCGTGGGTGGACAATGATCGGCACCGCCGGGCGGCTCGTCGGGTACTTCTACATCCGCAACGGCGACGAATCAGGATTCGTCTGCGAACGCGCCTAACTTCTTCAACAGCCTGTTGGTTAGGTGTCATGCGCGATAGAGCGTGTGCGGTGTGCGGCTCAGTACTTCCCCACCACGCTCTGTCACCAGGACGTGGGCGCCGGCGCCAAATAGGTAGCCGTTTTCGCTGCGCAATATATTTGGCATGTGCAATGTCATGCCGGCCTGAAGGACATCCTCAACGCCTGGCTCTAAGCTCAGGTCACCGCGTTCAGTCCAATTCATTCCGGTTTGGTATCCGGTTCGTTGGCGAAAAACTCCTTGCCGCCCAGATCTCTTCAGCACCTCGTGACCCGCAGCGTCCACCGCCGCCGCGGTCGTACCGGGCTTGATCGCTGCAACGAGTGTTTCGATAACCCCTTCGGCCAAGTCGTGCAGGGATTCAGTCTCCGGATGTCGGCCAAGCACGGCGCACCGGACCATTCCAACGGTGTACCCGTGCTTCGATGCGCCGGCTTCTAAAAAGGCTGGCTCGTTATTATTAATTGGATGATGCGTCGGGGGGCCATGCGGCAACTTTGTCCGCTCCCCGAACAGAATCGTAGGCGGAGCCATCCCGACGTCTCCGCCAACGTTGCCGGCATCAGCTTTGATCGCCGCCGCCATGGTCTCCGCCATTTCCAATTCGGTAACACCCAACCGCAGGGAGCTCTGGAAGGTTCTCAATGCCAAGTCGGTCATGCGCATCGCGTCGCGCATGCACTGGAGTTCCAGCTCGCTCTTCACCGCCGCCACCGAGGAAACCAGCCGAGTAGCATCCGCGATCTTCAAATCGGGAAGCTGCACCTGAAGCGCACTGACATCGGCCGGTGCGAGGTTCCAGCAACCAAGCTCAAATCCGACCCGCTTGGTCTGCAGTCCATTGCGTCGAAGGACGTCGGCGCAAACCGTCCCGAAATCGGGCTGATGGGTATACGTAACGATTTCGTCAATGCAACTATAGGCACGAACTGCGCGCTCATCGTATTCTCGAACGACATATGTCGGCGGCCGACCCGGCACCAAAATCAGTGGAAACGGCGCGAAGTATCCGCCACTTCCATCATATCCGCTAAGATACCGAAGATGGCCGTGCGCACTTACCACAAGTGCGTCGAGCCTCGCGCTGACTATGGCCTCCAACACCTTAAGCTGCCTCCGCTCGTATTCCGATCTCGGGAAAGGGACACCCGTCACAGGAATCGCGGAGGATACCGTCGTCATATCTCACCTCAATGAAATGTTATATTGACGGTTCGATTGCGCAAACGGTACGCACCGGACCGAAGTTCGAAGCTGTCGCTGCTCCGCGTCTTTGTTTCCGTCAGACAATCAACCGTCTTGGCGGTTTGCGTCAAATGCAGTTTTTATATTGTCGTCATCTAGCGGCGAGATGTAGCTAAGGCACGGCGATATAAATACTACATTTGACGCATCCGACCGGTAATTGGATCGATCGTGCCCACTGGCGTGGTGTAGGTAACGGCATTGGTCGCCGTGCTCTCCGGCAAGGGCCGGACTGATCAGCGCGCCACTGCCGGCAGGCTGATGAGCGGATCATCGCTCATCTGGCTGATGGTCTCAAGGGTCATG
>NZ_RZSC01000576.1:0-3887 GCF_003998155.1 Mesorhizobium sp. M1E.F.Ca.ET.063.01.1.1 | reverse complement strand
TTGTTGGCTTCAGTCGCACCCGAAGTGAACGTGATCTCGCTTGCCGCGGCGCCGATTAAATCGGCTACCAATTCGCGGCCGTCGGCAATCGTGCGTGCGGCAATCTCGCCTGAAACGTTGGGCGAACCGGCGTTGCCGGGTTGCGCCCAAACACCAAGGATCGCCTCGCGAGCTTCAGGCGCAAGGGGTAGAGTGGCAAAACCATCGAGATAGATTGGATGCCCCATTTCAAAATCTTCCCGCACTGGACTCGCATTCGATGCTAAAGAGAATCGAAAGGCGAGGTTTAAGATGTCGAACGATATAGCGAATGAACCACCTGATCAAAAGGTGATTTACGAACAGCGGTGTGAGGATTTCCGTTCGCTCAATGGATTTCTCTGGCAATCGCCTCTCATAGTTATGACGCTTACCGGCGGCTTGTGGTTTGCTGTTGCAAGCTTCGATATCAACGATCGCGCACGATCGATGTTGCTTATATTTGCCGGCATCTCGAATCTTTTGATGATCATCGCGCTCATTCGGCTGCGATATGTAATGCAGCGGGTGCTCGCTGACATTCGCAGCTACGATAGCAAAGGCAAGATTGGGGGAAATTTCATTATCGTTGGGACTTTCTGCGCACTCCTGCTGTTCGCAGCACTCGGCTCCTTCGTGACGAGTTGCGGGCCAGCAGCATATTTCACCAAGAACGCCGCCACCAAGGCAACCCCCTAATGAAGGCGGAAGGATCACTCGATTCTGTCACCTACTACGACCAGTTGGCTGCGGATTTGGCGCCACGATACGACGCCGTCACCTTCGATGTCATCCATCCAAATCTTTCCGAACATCTTCCGACTCAAGGCCGGGTCCTCGACATAGGCTCAGGAAGTGGGCGCGATGCACGAGGGCTTGCAGCTCGGGGGTTACAGGTCACAGCAATCGAGCCGTCCATCGCATTTCGGCGTCTTGGAGAAGCGAATAGTGTCCGCGGAATAACCTGGATCGACGATCGCCTGCCAACGCTTGCTCGGTTGGGCAAGGTGCCGCCGTTTGACTTCATTCTTTGCTCGGCGGTGTTGATGCTGCTCGCCGCCGGCGATCTTAGGGACGGCTTTCGAAGGATGGCGCATCTTCTAGCGGGGCATGGCCGTCTTGCTGTTGACATTCGAGACCCAATGCCCAGTGAGCCGATCGGCGTTTTTCATGCGCACTCTGACGCACAGATCCTGGAGGCTGCAGCCGCCGGCGGGTTAACTTGCATTGATTTTGCTGAAAGAAACGATGGGTTGGGGCGTCCGGCATATCTGTGGCGCAACTATGTCTTCGCTCACGCAATGCCATGATGCGACGGGTTCCGAGCAGAGAGTAAACTCAATCTGTTAGTCCGCAGTTCAAATCCCTTCAACAGCACCAAGGGGATTATACAGCCCGACAATGGCGGTCAGGATGTTTTCGTCCACATTTCCGCTGTCGAACGCGCGGGCCTCTCGACGCTGAATGACGGCCAGAAGATCAACTATGAGATCGAACAGGACCGCCGCACTGGCAAGTCCTCTGCCGGCAGCCTCAGCAAAGCTGGCTGAATTTCCCTGTGTCCCGGCAAGATCGAATGAACGCGAGCTAAGGCGGGGAGGATTGGTCCCCGCAATTTCTTATGCCGCGCGGATCATGCCGGCAGCAGCTGCGCGGTGGAAAACGACCCTTGAGAGATAAAGTCAGGCTGCGACCTTCTTGCGGGTCCGCGTCGCCGGCGCCGGCGTTTCCGACTCTTTTGGTTTGCGGCCGAGACCGATTGTCTTGGCCAGCACCGAGCGCGCCGCAGCGTAGTTCGGCGCGACCATCGGATAATCTGCCGGCAGGCCCCATTTGGTACGATATTCGTCCGGGGTAAGCCCATAGTGGGTTGAAATATGGCGCTTTAGCGATTTGAATTTCTTGCCGTCCTCAAGGCAGATGATGTAGTCCGCCGACACCGACTTCTTGATCGGGACCGCAGGCTTGAGAGCCTCCGGCTCTGCCGCGGCGACGCCTCCGGCAGTGCTTTTCAAAGCCGCGTGCACTTGGCCGATCAGGGCGGGGAGATCGCCCACTGGGACTGGATTATTCGAGATATAGGCTGAGACGACATCAGCGGTAAGCTCGATGAGGCTGTCGAGATTGTGATCGGCTTCTTCTGTCATGAAACTCTCCGGGTGGCTTGAAAGACAGCAGGCGAAGTCCTGCTACATACCGGTGGGCGCCGCCGAAAGCAATAAATGTCTCGGCAGCTTAAGTATCGCCACAAGCTAATTCTAATACGCGACGGGCTCCGTAATCGTCGGCTGCAAGGCGCCTGAACCGACGTCTAGCCGTGTCATCTTGAGTTTTTGTAGTTCCGAAAACAACATGACGAAATCCCGCGCACCATGAAAACACAGCCAGGTGAATGGAACGTGGCATTCGTTCGTCAGTGACAAGTCTATTCCTGGTGCTTGTCTTTCTTGTGAACTGATCGGGTTTCCGCCGGAGCTTGGTCCGAGAAAGAATTCAAACACGACTTGGGGCTGACCGAGCGATGTCGCCTGCAGGGCTGCCGGGGTCCTTGCCGCGGCTTCGGCGTGTTCAGCGAGCGCTGCGGGTGACATGCCGAGCGCACGCACGAAGCTATGATCGGCCGTGTTCATCAGCCGACGAAGGAGCGTCGCGGCGCGTCCGGCATGACGCATCGCCGCCGCCTGCTTGCTCTCGCGGATCTTCACGCCGGCGGCCGATAACAGGATCAATCCTTTGAAGAGCATCCGAAGCGGAGCGCCTCGGTCTGCAACTTGCCACAGGCCTTCCCAAGCCTCATGGGCTTCCCAGTAATAGCCGTGGTTGAAGAGGTCGAGACCCCAGCGGAATGTGTCTGAATCAACCGAGATCTCTGCCGCCAACGGCATGGCTTGGCTGTTGTAGCTGTGTCCCGCGGGATCACGTACCGGATGTGGCTGCCTGCCCGGCAGATACGCATAGGATGGAAAGCTCTTTTCCGGCAGCCAGCGCCGGCGCAACATCGAACCAATAGCCATCAAAGCCGTATAGCACACCCGTGACATCCTGAACGGATGATCACTCCGGAGCGCCCGCCGGCAAAAATGAGGTTTTGGGCAAACGTCCGGGCTCACAAGCGCAAGTGCACCAAGATGATCAGGCCTCGTGGTCTACTGGCATGTCGTTGAGATGTCATCCGTGCTGACTTATATGCCAACGTGCCTCGGGCGTTCTCCTCCCATTGCGTCCGGCGCGTTCCCCTCTGGAGGTTTTGACCTCTTGCTTGGCCGGGTGCTGCAAGCCCGGCCTTTTTCTTGCGCGCCTGAGGCGATGAAGCGGCTGACTGGCCGCTGTGAACATGGCTTGACCCGTCCAACTTGCGAGCTGCAAGGGATCGCTCCTTGGGCGTGCGTTTGGGCACTGCCACGTCGCCGGGGCTTCGATAGGCGACGGTGCGGCCAGCAGAGGAAGAGGGCAGGCAGGGATTTCGTTGGCGGACGAAGGTCGGGGAGAGAGACTCTCGGCGTCCGCCGCAGAGCAAACCCATGACACAGATGGAAGTTCAGGCACCGACGCTCGCGTCGCTCCCAAGGAGCTATCACGATGTCTTCCAGGGTGCATTCCGAAGCCCGTGCCGACATTTGCACGCGCATCACCCCGAGATCAAAGCTGCGGCCGTCGCGGACCTGAGTGGCGCCCGCGCGCCTGAAGGCGCGCGCCGGGTGCTCGTGAACCGAGCCCGCTTTTCTTCGGCAAGCTCAGGCGGTCTCGGCCCTTCGGCTTCGCCCCCTGGCGCGGGGCAGCCTTTCGGCTGCTGACGGTCGCCGGCCTGTGGGCCGGCGTCGTTTTTGTACTGGCCATCCCCCGGTGGCGCGCGGTGGGCGGCTCTCCCT
>NZ_RZSC01000575.1:0-3887 GCF_003998155.1 Mesorhizobium sp. M1E.F.Ca.ET.063.01.1.1 | reverse complement strand
TTCGATGAATTCGCGGGCCCGCAGAAGCTCAAACGGCCCTTCTCCGGCGCTCGGCATCGGAGCCGAGCGGGGCGGCTCGGTCACGTAAATTCCCGAGCCGACCCGAATGCGGACGCGGCCTTCGACTTCAAGCGCGATCAGCGCCTCGCGGATGGTCGGCCGCGAAATGCCCATGCGCTCGGCCAGCTCACGCTCGGTGGGAAGGCGATCACCGGCCGCGTATTCGCCGCTGTCGAACAATTGCCGAAGCTGATCGGCAACCTGCCGGTACAGCCGGCGCGGAACGATGGCTTCGATCGGCATCGATGCCCAACCTCCCAGACAATGTCCAAGCCAATATGAATCGGTAAATTGGCCTGACCAATTCAAAGTGTCGCAAAAGAGGTGGCGAGTCAACCGTAAGACCGTATGTCCGCCTCGGTGAGGTGGCTCACCCTACACTGCGTGTCCGAGGGGCCGAGCAGATCCTCACCACAGGAGGACGAGCCGTGGCGGACTATAGAGAAGCATTTGTCAGAATCGATGTTGCGAAGCTGAAGAACGACTATTGCGGAGGCGGTCCGGGAAGGAGAAGTTCGCTTCTTCGGTGAGGTCGACGCGTCGGTAGCCAGCATGCGGCGGGTCATTGGCCGGATCGCCAGCCGCTTTGATCACGTGCATTTCTGCTACGAGGCTAGGCCGACAGGATACGGCCTTTATCGCCTGATCCAGTCGCTCGGGCATGAATGCACCGTGGTTGCGCCGTTGTACCGAGGAAGCCAGACGATCGGGTGAAGACGAATCGCCGAGACGCCATTGCCCTTGCCCAGCTATTGCGCGCCGGCGAACTGACTGCGGTGTCGGTTCCCGAGCGAAACCACTGTCCGGAAATTAACGGAACCCCTGTCCGGCTTTTGCGAAATGCGCACGGAAAGCACCTTCATTCGCCATTTCCTGGATAAGCGGAAAATGCTGTTTGACGGCGAGGCCAGGCCGACGAGGTGCTGCCGGCACGATAGCGATGTGCCCCGCGACTTAGGCCGTTGGCCGCATTGCAATGGACCTTCCGGGCCGACGAGGTTGAGCGGAACCCAGGCACCTTCCTCCTGGCGCTTTTCGATTTGAGGAACCCCCGAGGAGTGGGGCCGTTTCCTCGTTAGGAACCAAGTCGCTATTGGGAGGTGCACATGTCTATACGAATAGCCATCGCGTCGGCGTTCATCTTAGCGATCGCTTCGCCGGCCTTTGCCAACTGCACACAGGAGTTGAAAGCACTCGAGCCAAATGTCATCACTGCCGAAACGGGCGCAGTCACTAACAAGGCGGGTATTCCGGCGACGAAGCACCAAGCCGAGGTCCTGGCCGGCAAGCAGCAGGGCGGCAATACTGAGGTTACTGGATCAACGGCGGGAACTGTGAAGCCAACAACTCCTCATCAGGAGCAAGTGACTGGCAACCGCAGCGCTCAAAGCGCCGAACATCCCAGCGAACTGATGGCTGAAGCCAGTAAGATGGCCCAAGCTGGAGACGAACAAGGGTGCATGAAAAAACTGGCAGAACTCAAGGACGCTCTTGGCATTAAGTAACTGCCGGCTCGATCAACATCGGTGCACCAATGGCACGTGCCGCGGAGTGAGCCCAGGGCTCGCCGCGCACGAGTGCCTGTTTATACGGGCCAATCAGTCATGAGCTCTCAGATGATCGCAGGGGTTCATGAGCTGGCGTCCGTCGGTGGATGGCTTATGCTGATGATTTTGTCTGCCGTGCTGCTTGATAACCTTGAGATCTGCTGCGGTTACCTTGATAAAGCTTGGATTGAAGCCAGGCGCAAAGAAATCTTTCGCTCCCATCCGTCCGAATGTACGCATGAATGCGATTGAGGCTGTCCCCATCTTCCCCGCGAAAGTGTGAGGGGCAGGCCTACAAAACGACGCGCCGCAGTAGTTTCCTCACGTCGCCACAAGTAAAATCGTCGAAGCCGGCATGGCGCCCGAGGCCATAAGATTCCGCCGCTGTGTGGGATTGCTGCGATCGTCACCGCTCTACTCCTACAATAAAATCGGTAACATAGCCGTGATTAGTTGTCAGGTGCCCCCTTGTAGCCGCACACACATAATATTTATAACATTTAGACAAGCCTAATTTTAGTTAGACTTTTCTGCTTACCCGGGATGGTATACAAGCTAACAGCCTTCGCCACAGGCAGCTCTGCCGCTCGACGCTTATCGACAAACCTTCGGCCGGAAGGCACACGCTATGATGTGATGGGCAGCTTGGCTTGTGGTGGGCGGATCCGGTGTCGCACAAACCACAGGCACCGTAGCACGAAGCTTCGCGCATTTATGTTAGGATGCTTAGCCCCTATATGGCGAATGAGGGTTGTGGATAGTAACGGCATATTCACCATACCAGGGCATCTTGATTGAAGGCGCTTCCGTCGCGCCTACCCTGAGCCTGCGTCATTGACGACGCACCCCCGCCGAATACCGGCGGCCGACGTTTTCATGTACCCCAACCCGCCCCCTAATCAGTATGCGTCGGCCGCCGGCTTTATGAGGACGCAACTTCTCCGCCAACGGCGTTTGGTCGCCGCGCAGTCGCCTACCTAGGCTCAAGCGCTTTTCACGTAGCTGCTTCGCTAATCACAAACGAGCGGAATCTCGAGGTGAACCGGGCCTACTATTTACGAATGCTCTCTAGCTTGCGGGCCGGCGGTGCCTAGGTGTTTAGCATGCCTTCAACTCCGTTTATGCTATAGCGGAAGCCGTTCTGGCCGGGCTGGGTTGCTCTGTCTCGATGAAGCTCGTTATGGCCGCGGAATCCACCGTGAAGCCAGACGCGTGTCTGGCAATCGAATTCCAACACCAAAAAGTCTGAACATCGGAATTTCAAGTCCGAGTCTGACTCTGAGAACAGGCGGTTCCGAGCCTGTCCATAGGGCATGGCCGCCTTTCGGGAGATCACTTAGAGGCCTGATCGAGACAGCCCCGCTTGCGATGCCACGGCTCACAGTCAGGCGCAAAAATCTCGTCGGTCGGAAGTCCGAATGGCCCTAAAGCTTGCCCGAGCAGACTGATGGTGCACGCGGCACGCCAGCCGCCTGCACAATATTTAGGCCGCCTGCCTGCTGGGTGCATCGCAGGGTGATGGAGGCGATCCAAATCTATTGGGAAAGCCCGATTCGCGCTGATTTCGACGGTTTGGCACGGCTGTTGCTTGGCCCTGACGACCAATCGGTTTCGTTCAGTCAAAGAGGGAAAGATGAACCGTCGCAATCTGTGCATGCTGGCCTTCGCCGCCCTGGTTGGAATGGCCATGGCTCCGTCTCCGCGGGCGCGGGCTGACGCTTTGAGCAACATCGGCACGCGGGGCACCGTCCGCATTGCCGTCCCACAGGATTTCCCGCCCTTCGGCAGTGTCGGTGCCGACATGACACCGCAAGGCTACGATATTGATATGGCTAATTTGATCGGAGAAAAGCTCGGCGCCAGGGTCGAAATCGTCCCGGTCACCAGCGCCAACCGCATACCCTATCTTCAGACCAACAAGGTCGACCTAGTCATTTCGAGCCTCGGGAAGAACCCGGATCGCGAGAAGGTCATCGACTTCTCCAGCGCCTACGCCCCCTTCTACAACGGCGTGTTCGCCCCGGCAGATGTCGCGGTCGCCAAGGCCGAAGACCTCGCCGGCAAGACCGTCGGCGTCACCCGCGGCGCGATCGAAGACCTCGAACTGACCAAGGTCGCGCCCGCGAGCGCCGATATCAAGCGTTACGAGGACAACAACGGCACCATTTCCGCTTTTCTTTCAGGCCAGGTCGATGTGATCGCGACCGGCAATGTCGTCGCGGCCGCCATCATCGAAAAGAACCCGCCCAAGCGGCCCGAACTCAAATTCCTGATCAAGAA
>NZ_RZSC01000574.1:0-3891 GCF_003998155.1 Mesorhizobium sp. M1E.F.Ca.ET.063.01.1.1 | reverse complement strand
TCTCCGCCCAGGCTAAAGGAGGGAAACGCCGCGGACCGGGAGGAAAGCGATGTCTGTCCAAAAAGAAGACTTTCGAACGAACAGAGCCGACTATGCGATCGCCTCGATGCGAGGCCGAGCGGCCGCTGATGACGATCGCCATGAGATACTGGAAAGCAAGAACTCTCTGTGGCTAAGAGATCGGCGAATCGCCAGATTGGCTGCAAATCCGTGTGAAAGCTTGCCACCAAGAGCCAGACCCCCGCGCGGGGATTAGCGACGCTGGTGTTTCGTTAGCCGGTGCCCGGCGCTAGCCTTGCCGGGCCGCTTCCGGCTTCAAGGACAAGGCATCCAGCCCTTACGCTTATCCGGCGTCATTGCATGGTTGGTGAAATGCAAATTCCGATCATCGCAGCCGGCGGCGCGGCATTCGTGGCAATAGAGCACCTTAATCAGATCCCAATGCATCGCTCCGTGATCCGGCCCGAGCCGGCGCACCAGTTCTGCAACGTCAAGGATCGCATGGCGCCGGCAAGTGAGGCAGTCGACCGAAAGGCCTGTGCCGGCTTCCGGCTTCTTGCCAAGCGTGCCTTCGACGAAGGGGAATTTCATTGTCGTGACGATCTCCGAAATGAGGTCGCCGCACCGGGAGGATTATATTCCTCATCGCCGACAGGTTGCCAAGAGGTTACGCGATCACGCCATGTCCTTTTGAGGTAGAGATTAGCTATCTTGCATGTGCGGCGGACCAATCAGTTCGCCAGGCCGGCACCGGGCTCAGGCAATTCTCCCCCACGAGAAGGCGCCGGTCACCTTAGCCCGCCGCGCGGGTGTGGGGGCACACCCAGCGGCGGGTTATCGGCCCGTCTTCTGCCGAATATTAGCATCCTCTTGACGAGGTGGAAGCCAGCGCCAGACTCGTTGCATGGCGAAGGGCTCTATTAGCATCGGCGACGAGGTCGCCATCACCGCGACCGTGCGACGGCGGGTCACTGAAGACCGCATCAGCGTCTCGATCCCGTCCTACGGCTTCCCGCACTCGATCGTCGACCGCACGTCCAAGGTGAAGAAGGGCCAGCCGGTCGAGTTGATCGGCGATGTCACACATATCGATGGCGAGTGGGTGACGGTCAATCTCGGTGTGCCGGTAACGGTGAACATCGACACGCTCAGGCTGGTGACAGCCTATAAGCCGCCGACCAGGAAGGCGCCTTTGGTGGACAAGCCTAGATGAGCTGTCTCGTTTCGGGACCAGAATGCTGGCACCTGTCTTGCATTGAAGATATTGCCGGTACCTCCTCCACCGGCCCTGGTCGGGGGGCCAGGATACCTAATCTCGCCGGGCTTGAGGTGGCGGGGCCTCGCCCGGCGAGTCTTTCTTTCAGCAGTCGCTAAGAACTGGAGTCTTCGCACCAGATGATGGGATTCACAGCGATTCCATTTCGATCTAAGATTCATCCGAAGCCTTGGCGAAGGAGGAGTGTTGGCGGCTCGATGCAGCACCGCTGAGGCACCGGCAACGACTGCTGAGAAGGCAAGGTTACCCGATCGAAAGCTTTTCCGTGCATCAATGGCTGACGCGCATGGGAAGGGCTCGGGATGTCGACAATCGGGGCGATCTACCGCCGCACCCCTGCCTCGGTCGCGATCGTCTGGCTGGCGCTCAGCGCTGTTCTGAGCCTGCTGCTGTTGCAAGGCAAAATGCCCAACGGCGACGTCGACGACCTGATGAAGCTGCATGAAATCAGGCATCTGCTGCAAACGGGCAATCCGTTCGACAGGACGCTGACGGGCATCGCCCAGCCCGAACCCATGGTTTCGCACTGGCCGTGGATCGTCGACGCGCCCTATGCGCTGATGGCCGCTGCGATTGCGCCCTTTGTCGGGATGGAGGCTGCGGTCGCAGTCGCGGTATTCACCGTGCCGTTGCTGCTGCTGCTGGTCGCAGTGACCTTGCTTTTCCTGCTGATCAGGGAATTCGAGTTCGAACACCCCGGCGCGGTGCTGGCTGTCGCTGCGTTTGCCGGACTGCCGTCATTTTCCGAATTTCAACCCTGGCGTATCGACTACCACAATCTGCAGATGCTTATCCTCCTCGGCACGGCGCTGCTGACGATCCGTGGCGGACGGGTTGCCGCCGTGCTGAACGGTGCCTTGATGGCTCTATCCACTGCGATCAGCGCCGAAATGGCGCCGTTCCTTGTTCTGCCGGCCGGCTTCTACGCCTTGGCGTTCATCGCCGGTGAGAGCGACGCAGGGAAAGATCTCAGGGCTTACGGTCTCGCACTGGCGGCTGCCGGGATTGCAATGTTCTTTGTGGTCGTAGGGCCTCGGACTTATACAAGTGCCGCTTGCGACCGCTATTCGCTTCTGCACCTCACCGCGCTTGCAGTCACCGGTGTTACGCTTGCGGGCATCTCCACCGCGGGAACGGCCGGAAGCTGGCGGATAAGGGCCGCCTGTCTTTTGGTCGCCGCCTGTGCGAGCGCCGCGCTGCTTGTGTTCTTCTTTCCCCAGTGCGCAGGTGGACCGCTTGTCGGCGTGAGCGACTACGTGCGCGGCAATTGGCTTTTGCGCATCGACCAGGAACGCAGCATCTTCTACAGCGCGGACTTTATAAGCTCCGACCGTTTCACCCGTTTCTTCCTCGCCATTCTGGGCACTGCTGCGACATGCATCCTGGCCATCTCCGGCACGACAAGAAAGCGAACCTGGGTGGTTCTTGCGGTCTTCTCGACAGTCGGCCTCCTGTTAGGACTGCTCTATCTGCGATATCTCCGTTTCTTCCCGCTTTTCGTCGGTCCTGGGACAGCCCTGCTTATCCACCAGGGCCTTCCTGTCTGGCTGCCGCTAAGGCGCTATTTCGGCATAAGGTCGGACAACGGGTTGCCCGGCGTTTCGCTTCTTGCCGCTCCTGGAGTGGCGATTATCGCTGCCCTTTTTGCGGGCCATCTGGTCTGGCCTCCCCAGCTGACAAAACCAATCGGCATCGACATCGCCGATGCTTGCGAGAAAGCCGATGCCGGTCCTCATTTCGTCTGGCCGCAAGGCGCACGGCTGTTTGCGCCTCCCAATATCGGGGTCGCCGCGTTGGGGTCGCCGGTCGCCCTCGATGTCGTGGCCGTTCCCTTTCACACGGCGGCCAAGGGCATTGAGCGCATCCTGCGATTTTTCGATCCGGCTACGCCGGACCCGGCGCGACTGCTCGATGAAACGAAGGCCACCCATGTGGCGGTCTGCCGCGTGGAGGAGACAACGCTAAAGTCGATCGAAGCCCAATTCCCGCTGGCCAGCCGCTTGGCGACGGGAAAGCCTCCGGACTGGCTGACGGAGTGCCCCGTTGCCGGGCCGCTGCGCATCTATCGATATTCGGCGGCAGGCGGCCCTTCCGGCCAGTGTCCTGTCGCGGGCCAATGAGCCTTGGCGCCGTGACGTCCGTCAGGGCGCGATCGGGTTCAACTTCAAATGCTGGATCAGGATGATGGTCTTGGCGTCGACGATGCGGCCGTCGGCTATGCCGGCCAGCGCCTCGTCGAGCGGCATCTCCAGAACCTCGATGTCCTCGCCCTCCTCCGGCGCCCCGCCGCCATCGGAGATGCGGTCGGCCGGCGAATAGCGCGCAACGAAGAACCAGAGCCTTTCCGTCACGCTGCCGGGGCTCATATAGGGCGCGAACAGCCGCTGCACGTTCTTCAGCCGATAGCCGAGTTCCTCCTCCGCTTCCTTGCGGATGCAGGTTTCCGGATCGTTTTCATCGAGCAATCCGGCGCAGGCCTCGATGAGCGGCTCGCGATGGCCGGTGGCATAGGCCGGATAGCGGAACTGCCGCACCAGGAGCACCGTGGAGCGCTCCGGGTCGAAGGGCAGGATGACCGCGCCGTCGCCCCGGTCGTAGGTCTGGCGCGTCTGCGT
>NZ_RZSC01000573.1:0-3901 GCF_003998155.1 Mesorhizobium sp. M1E.F.Ca.ET.063.01.1.1 | reverse complement strand
CGCCGGCGTCATGCGCCTCGGCGACCGCGCCGTGCGCGCCGTGATGACGCCGCGCACCGAAGTCGACTGGATCAACCTGCAATCCGACGAAGCAGCCATCAGGCGGCTCCTGATGGAGACCCAGCATTCGCGCCTGCCCGCCGGCGACGGCAATGTCGATGACATGGTCGGCGTCGTCCAGACGCGCGACGTGCTGTCGGCGATCCTCGGCGGCAAGGTGCTAGAACCGCGCCAGCATGTGCGCGCCGCGCCCATCGTGCATGACCAGGCCGACGCGCTCGACGTCCTGCAGAAGTTGAAGGAGTCGGACGTCCCGATGGCGCTCGTCCATGACGAATACGGCCACTTCGAAGGCATCGTCACGCCGGCCGACATCCTGGAGGCGATCACCGGCGTCTTCCGCTCGGACCTCGATGCCGGCGAGGAAGAAAACGCCGTCAAGCGCGAGGACGGCTCATGGCTGCTCGCCGGCTACATGCAGGCCGACGAGATGGCCGAGGTGCTGGGCATCGATCTTCCGGAGAACCGCGATTACGAGACGGTGGCCGGCTACGTGCTGTCGCATCTGCACCATCTTCCCGCTACTGGAGAGTGCGTCGACGCGCAAGGCTGGCGCTTCGAAGTGGTCGACCTCGACGGCCGCCGCATCGACAAGCTGATCGCCACCCGCCTGCCCGACGGCCACCGCCAGATCGCGCGGCGGTAGCCGACGCAACAGGCCGATACCTAGAGCGGTTCGGCGATTCTATCAAACGCTGAACCGCTCTAAGGCACCAGAACAACCTTGCTCCGGTCACGGCCGCCGGCTGAAGCGTCCGCGAATTGAAAAAGGGCGGCGCAAGCGCCGCCCTCGACAGATGATTTTGGGAGGATGATCGCGCTATGACGCGCTCAAGCCGCCTTGGCTTCGGCGTCGATCGCATCGGCCGCGCGCGCGGCCTTCAGCACCTTCGCCCACCATGCAACGTCGTTGACCAGCGCCGCGGCCGCCTGGTTCAGATGCTCGATATCTTCCAGCTTCTTTTCGCCCTGACGTACCGCAAGGAAATCGCCCCAGGCGATGTGGACGGCCGACTTGACCGGCGCCATCTGCAGCTCGACGGCATGCAGACGGAGCTGTTCGACGGCGCGCGAGCCGCCGACGCTGCCATAGCCGACGAAACCGGCCGGCTTCTTGTTCCACTCATTGGCGGCGTAGTCGATGGCGTTCTTCAGCACAGCCGTCGGGCCGTGATTGTATTCGGCGGCGGTGAAGATGAAGCCGTCGAAATCGGCGACCTTCTTCTGCCAGCGCTGCGCCACCTCGTTCTGCGACGGCGCCCAGGCAGACGAAGCGACCTCGTCGAAGAAGGGCAGCGGGAAGTCGCGCAGATCGACGACTTCGACGTCGATGTCGGCATGCGTCTTGGCGATCTTGGCGATCCACTGCGTCGGCACGTCGGCGAAGCGGGCGGCGCGCGTCGAACCGACGACAATGGCGATTTTGGGCTTGGACATAAGGGGCTCTCCTTGCGGGAATTTTGGTATCGTTTGGATACCGGCGCTATATGTGATACTGACAAAGCGGCACGCAAGGAGGCACATTTTTGTTACTGAGGCACCCGCACAACACCGAGGACTGCCGCGCCGTGTCGGAAATCCTGCAACGGGTCGGCGACAAATGGACCGTTCTGGTGGTCGGCAAGCTGGGCGGCGGAGCGATGCGCTTCAACGAATTGCGCACGGCCGTGGGCGGCATTTCGCAGAAGATGCTGACCACTACTTTGCGCGGTCTGGAGCGTGACGGCTTCGTCACGCGCAAGGTATTTCCCACGATCCCACCGCGAGTCGACTACGAGCTGACCGAGCTCGGCCACGAGCTGCTGGTGCCGGTCGGCGCGCTTGGCGAATGGGCGCGCAAGAACACCAGTCGAGTGCAGGCAGCGCGCGCGAAATTCGACGGCCAGCAGGCCTGAAAGCCTTGCGGCGCAAGCGCTTCGGAGGTTTCGAGGCGGAAGTCCCGCCGGCCGCGAGGCGGGCCGTGCAACAACATCTCAAAATCTTTAGATCTTGTCGCATCGGACTGTGGCCAGTCCGGCCTGCATTGGACTCTCGTGGCGAAGGTCGCCTTGCGATGACAGTCGTTCAGGCATTTCGCGCGATGCCGCCGCGAGGCGCGAGATCGCATATCGCGCCCTGCCCCCCAATGTCCCCGCCGCCACCCAGACTGGCGGTGCGCGGAAGGTCCGTCTTGACCTCGGCATAGGCTATTATGCCGAGCAGGCAGACCAGGGCGACGAAGGCTGCCACGAGCCAGCCGTTCAGCATGTATTGACGCATTGTCTTTCCTCCAGCGTTGGCACGATCGGGCGTGGCGGCAACCATCGGATGTCGCCGGACGCATCTGCCGCGCGGGAGTTGTTACAAATGCGCCGGTCCGGAAGAATCGTCTTCCGTCAGCCTTCGGCTGGAACCGGTTTCGGCTTGCCTTCGCCGTCGAGCGCCACCATGACGAAATCGGCATGGGTGACCTTCTCCATCAGGTCGGAGAGGTAGCGCTGCGCCCAGGCCTCGACCTTGAGCACCATCGAGGTTCGGCCGACGCGCTCGACATGGGTGTAGATGCAGAGCGTGTCGCCAATCTTCATCGGCTTGGCGAAAGACATCTCCTTGACCGCCGCCGTCACCACGCGGCCCTTGGCGCGCTCGGCTGCGCGGATGCCGCAGGCAAGGTCCATCTGCGCCATCACCCAGCCGCCAAAGATGTCGCCGGCCGCATTGGCGTCGGACGGCATGGCCAGCGTCCTCAGTGTCAGGTCGCCGAGCGGCTTTCCGTCCGCGTAGTGCACCATGGGAAGGTCCTTCAGCCGCTGCTTTCCTGAACCCGTACCAACGCGGTCGCGATGTCGCAAGCTCTGCTGAAAGCGAAAAGCGCGCCGCTCAAGCGGTCGCTTTTTTCACAAGCCATGACGGAAGCCCCGGCGACGCGGTGAGCCGGCAATGTCTAGGGTAAGCGCCGGATTTCGGAGCCCGCGCGCGCATCATGCAGACTTATGACTTCATCATCGTCGGCTCCGGCTCGGCCGGCTCGGTCGTCGCGGAAAGGCTCTCGGCCTCGGGCCGCTTTTCGGTGCTGGTGCTGGAGGCCGGCGGGACCGATCGACGCTTCTATGTCCAGATGCCGCTCGGCTACGGCAAGACCTTCTTCGATCCGGCCGTCAACTGGAACTACAAGGCCGAGCCCGATCCCGGCTTCGGCAACAATGCCGACCACTGGCCGCGCGGCAAGCTGCTCGGCGGCTCGAGCTCGATCAACGCCATGGTCTACATCCGCGGCGCGCGCGAGGACTTCGACGCCTGGGGCGCCGCCGGCAATCCCGGCTGGAGCTATGGCGACCTGCTGCCCGCCTTCAAGGCGCTGGAGGACAACGAGGCCGGCGCCGATCAGTGGCGCGGCGTCGGCGGTCCTTTGCACATCACCGATTGCTCGAACGCGGTGCATCCGTTGACGAAGCGCTACCTGGCAGCCGCGCAGCAGGCCGGCCTGCCGCTCAATCCGGATTTCAACGGCGCCACCCAGGAAGGCGTCGGCGTCTATCAGATCACCACCCGGAACGGCCGCCGCATGTCCGCCGCCCGCGCTTTCCTGCGTCCGGCGATGAAGCGCGGCAACGTTCGCGTCGAGACCAACGCGCTGGCGACGAAAATCCTGTTCGAAGGCAAGCGCGCCGTCGGCGTTGAATACGAGCAGAACGGCCAGACGAAGACCGCGCGCGCTGGCCGCGAGGTCATCATTTCCGGCGGCTCGATCAACTCACCGCAATTGTTGCAGCTCTCGGGCGTCGGTCCGGCCGCGCTGCTCAACGGCCTCGGCGTCCCGGTCGTCCACGCAAACGAGAATGTCGGCGCCAATCTGCAGGAC
>NZ_RZSC01000572.1:0-3902 GCF_003998155.1 Mesorhizobium sp. M1E.F.Ca.ET.063.01.1.1 | reverse complement strand
CCATCGTCGACGGCGCCGGCAAGAAGGCCGAGATCCAGGGCCGCGTTGCCCAGATCAAGCAGCAGATCGAAGAGACCACTTCGGACTACGACAAGGAGAAGCTGCAGGAACGTCTGGCGAAGCTCGCCGGCGGCGTTGCGGTGATCCGCGTCGGCGGTGCGACGGAAGTCGAAGTCAAGGAAAAGAAGGACCGCGTCGATGACGCCCTCAACGCGACCCGCGCGGCCGTCGAAGAAGGCATCGTTGCTGGTGGTGGCGTCGCGCTGCTGCGCGCTTCGGCCAACATCAAGGCCACCGGCGTCAATGCCGACCAGGCCGCCGGCATCAACATCGTGCGTCGTGCGCTTCAGGCTCCGGCCCGCCAGATCGCGGCCAACGCCGGTGCGGAAGCATCGATCGTTGCCGGCAAGATCCTTGAGAACAAGGGCGCGACCTTCGGCTACAACGCCCAGACCGGCGAGTATGGCGACATGATCGCCATGGGTATCGTCGATCCGGTCAAGGTTGTCCGTACGGCTCTTCAGGACGCGGCCTCGGTCGCCGGCCTGCTGGTCACCACCGAAGCCATGATCGCGGAGGCTCCGAAGAAGGAGTCGGCTGGCGGCGGCATGCCTGGCGGCATGGGCGGCGGCGGCATGGGCGGCATGGGCGGCATGGATTTCTAATCCAGCTCTGGCAGCTTTCGCAACGAGAGGGCGGCATCAATGCCGCCCTCTTTTTTTGCGAACCTCGGTCCGATGAACGATCGACGCCAACGCCGGCCATCGGCGTTAGGGCAACCTCAAAAGAACTGTCGAGTTGGTTGCGCGCGGCTTTGCGTCATCAGAGGCGCAAGGCGGTCGCGTGTGAGGATTGCGCGCTCCCATAGGCGGTTTCGGCATGTGCCTCGCCTTCGACATCGACATTGCGGCCAAGCAGGAAATCGGCGGCTTTCGAGGCATGGCTTGCGGCGCGGAAGATGGCGCGGTTGTCCTCGCGCAAAACCGTCAGCCATGAGCCGATGTAGTCGGCATGGCGCACGCTCGGCTCGATGCCGAGACTGCTGCAGATGAAGGCTGATGCGATTTCGGCGACCAGTTCCTCGCGCGCATAGGTGTTGGACCCGAAGGAGCCGGACAGGTCGCGCGCGAGTCGCCTCGGGTGGCCGGTCCAGTGTCCAAGCTCGTGAAAGCAGGTCCGGTAATAGTCGATCTGGTGGAAGAAAGCCGGCTGCGGCGGCACCTGTATGGTGTCGCTGCCGGGCATGTAGAAGGCGCGCTCGCCGCCGATGCGAAAATCAGCGCCGGTTGCATGAATGAGCGCCTCGGCCTGCGGGACCATCTCGCGCTCAGGCAGAGGCTCGCCGGCGGCGTAAAGATGTTCGGGCAGATTATCGCACTGCGCGACATCGAAGACGGTGAAGCGCTTCAGGAAGGGCACCGCCTGCGGTTCGTCGCCATCGGTGTCGGCGCGTTGCTTTTCGTTCTTGGGAACAAAGCGGTCAGCGTGAACGATGGTGGTGCCGTGCTCGCCCTTCCTGACATTGCCGCCAAGCGAAAGCGCCTGCCGGAAGGTGAGCCAGTTCTGGCTGGGGAAACCGCGCTCGATGACCGCGCCCCACAGGATCAGGATATTGATGCCGGAATATCGGCGCTGGGTGGCCGCATTCCGCGGCAGGCCGAGGCCTGTCCTTGCCCTGCCCCACGGCTTGACCCATGGCACGGTGCCGCGCTCCAGTTCGGCAATGATGCGGTCGGTGATTTCCTGATAAAGGCTGGCGCCGGTGCGCCCGCCACTGTCTGCGCCAGCCTGTCGGCTGCCGCAACGTTTGTTGTTTGCACGCATCGTGATGTCCTCCGCTCTACAATCGCGCGCCCTCCCCGGAAGCGGGGTGGGCGGCAAAAGCGACCGGAAAGGCCCGCCGTCGGAGGCGGACTGCATCAGCAGGACCGGAACGGAGTGGAGGACCCGAAAGCGACAAGCGAAGGGTTGCGGGACGCCGCGGCGGGCCTAGAAGGGAGTGCTGCCCACCCTGCGCCAGGGGGAAGGCCACAATAGAAAGACGCCGGCCGACAGGCCGGCGACCGTCAGCAGCCGAAGGCTGCCCCGCGCCAGGGGGCGATGCCGCAGGGCCAAGACCGCCTGAGCTTGCCGAAGAAAAGCGGGCTCGGTTCACGAGCACCCGGCCAGCGACTTCAGGCGCGGGCGCTCAGGATTGTTGTTGGCGCCCACGGCAGCTGGATGACCGCAACAAGATTACGAGGAGCGACAGCAAAGCCAGCTGCCACAAACGGCACGCTCCGGCAACAACAGCGTGGCCGGTCTACAGATGCTGCCCCGCACGAGAGCCAGCACGCTTTGAGCGCGCATCGGCGATGCAAGCGTTGCAAGCTGGCCATGTCCACAAGGTCGGCGACCACTATATCGCCGACCACCAACGCGGGCGTACCGTCTAAGTGCAGACCTTTCGCGAGTGCGCGGACCGCGCATTTCATCTGCGATGGCCGGATCTTGCATTCCCGCTTGAGCTGCTCAACGTCAAGGCCTACACGCGCTGCGATCTTGAGAGTGACCCTTCAACTGGGGGAAATCATAAGGGCGCGGTGGAATTCGTCGAACTTTCCCTGTTTTCTCGAGGCGAGTGCGGCGAAGGCTGGGAATTGGGAATCCGGTCCCAGGACCGGGAACTGTTTGATCACAAGCTTCAGATTGGGTTCATGCTTGAAGGCTTTTTGGTAGTTGATATCAGCCAGTCTGCAATGCGGACAGTTGTGGTAGTCATTGAATATGACCAGAACGGCATCGCCTTGCGGGTTGCCGGCGATTGGCGAAGGAGATCGTTGTCGAATGCGCCGCTCCACTTTTGCCTGTCGGTCGACCACGCCTGCCGGTGCAGGTTCGCGCTATATTGGCTCGCCAGCAAGGCGAGGAGTAAAAGAAGAGCTGCGACAGTGATGGCAGTCGGCTTAGACATGAGTCTCCAATCCATGGACGGCGTGGCAGCAACGGCCGCCTTTTTGGTGTAAAATGGGTCAGTTTTGATCGTGCCCCGCAGTTGCTACAGGCGCACAGGTGCCGGTGCGATCTGGCGGTTTCTCAAATACGGCTTTGCGCCATCGGGTCCACCCCAATAGCTGAGCGTCGTTCGCACGGGGAATTGTGTTCACCACGCCGGGCGACTTGACCGTCCACCGCCGGAGCGCTGAACGGTCCGCTAGTGAGGCGCTCCCCGAATCGTCGTTTATCCCGCTCGCCCCGGACCGGGTGACAGCCAGCGTTGCCGCTACGCTGCGGAGAAAAACCGTCAGCGCGTGGCATTCGGACATAAGCTGATCGACGCCAAGAATAAGCCCCACGGAGGTGACCGGTGCGGCCGGAACAAGAAAGAGCGTTGCAGCCATTGTGACGAGGCCTGCACCGGTAATGCGGGTTGTTCCGTTCGAAGGGAACAATGCGACAAACAGCATGAGGATCCGGCAGCCGATCGGGAGATCAGTTTTCGTCGCTTGGGCGATGAAAAGGGCGGCGAGCATCATATTCGTGCCGTCCAGATTGAATGGAATGAGACCCACGACCGAATGCGTGGCGCCGGCCCTTTCCATCTTCTCCATGAGCGAGGCCAGCGCGGCCTCTGAGGAGGACATTGCGAGCAGCAGCTCGTCCTTGATGTATCGGACGAGAGAGAAGAGCGAGCGGCCGTTGTAGCGGCAGACCGCGCCGAACAGGACCGAGAGGAACAAGACTTGCAGGATGTCGCCTTCCGCGAAGGCATTGGCAATCGTTGACGGGATGATGTTCATCAGGAAGCTGGTCACGGACTGCTCGTGAGCCGTGGCCACATAGCCCTTAACGGCTTGGACATCGAGCGAGGCCGGATCGATGTTGAGGCCGGCGCCAGGCTGAACGATATTCGCGACAATCAG
>NZ_RZSC01000571.1:0-3910 GCF_003998155.1 Mesorhizobium sp. M1E.F.Ca.ET.063.01.1.1 | reverse complement strand
GGTCAAAGCGGCGCTGAAAGCGGCCGGCCGCTTTCAGCGCCGCTTTGACCGTCGCGACCACGCTTGACCAGATGTCTTCCGGGTCATGCTCGACCCAGCCGGAGGCCGGATAATGCTGCGGAAATTCCTGCTGGCCGATGCCTGCTACCTTCATCTCGTCGTCGAACAGGATCGCCCGGGTCGATGTCGTTCCCTGGTCGATGGCCAGCACAAAACCGCTCATTCCGTTCCCTCCACTTCTCATAGAACAGGGGAGACGGCAAAGCCGCCTCCCCTGCATTTCCTAACATGGGCGAGCACGCCCATGTCATGCCGTTACTTCTGCCAGCTCTTCACCAGTTCGTCGTAGTTGATGGTGATCGGCTTTTCCTTCTCGTTCTCGATCTTGAGCTGGGGCGCGAGATTGCCCTTCTTGACCGCGTCGGCGTTCCAGTAGGCAAGGTCGTGCTCTTCGGCCATCTTCGGGCCGATATCGCCCTGGACGCCCGACTTCTCGATGCGGCTCATGACCTTTTCCTGCTCGGCGCAGAGCGAGTCCATCGCTTCCTGCGCGGTCTTGGCGCCCGATGAGGCATCGCCGATCGCCTGCCACCAGAGCTGGGCCAGCTTCGGGTAGTCAGGCACGTTGGTGCCGGTCGGCGACCACTGGACACGGGCCGGCGAGCGATAGAACTCAATCAGGCCGCCGAGCTTCGGAGCACGCTCGGTGAAGCTCTTGTCGTGGATCGTGCTCTCGCGGATGAAGGTCAGGCCGACATGGCTCTTCTTCACGTCGACGGTCTTCGAGGTGACGAACTGCGCGTAGAGCCAGGCGGCCTTGGCGCGGTCGGTCGGCGTCGACTTCATCAGCGTCCAGGAACCCACGTCCTGGTAGCCAAGCTTCATGCCGTCCTTCCAGTAGACGCCGTGCGGCGACGGCGCCATGCGCCATTTCGGCGTGCCATCGTCGTTCAGCACCGCCTTGGCGCCGGCGTCGACCATCGAGGCGGTGAAGGCGGTGTACCAGAACATCTGCTGGGCAACCGCACCCTGCGCCGGAACCGGGCCGGCTTCAGAGAAGGTCATGCCTTGGGCTTCCGCCGGAGCGTAGGCCTTCAGCCAGTCGAGATACTTCTGGATCGAGTAGACAGCAGCCGGACCATTGGTGTCGCCGCCACGTGCGGTGCAGGAGCCGACGGGGCGCGAATTCTCGTCGACCTTGATGCCCCACTCGTCGACCGGCAGGCCGTTCGGAATGCCTTTGTCGCCATTGCCGGCCATGGACAGCCAGGCGTCGGTGAACCGCCAGCCGAGCGACGGGTCCTTCTTGCCGTAGTCCATGTGACCGTAGACCTTCTTGCCATCGATCTCGCGGCCGGTGAAGAATTCGGCGATGTCCTCATAGGCTGACCAGTTGACCGGCACGCCAAGGTCGTAGCCGTACTTGGCCTTGAAATCGGCCTTGTTCTTTTCGTCGTTGAACCAGTCGTAACGGAACCAGTACAGGTTCGCGAACTGCTGGTCGGGAAGCTGGTAAAGCTTCTTGTCCGGAGCGGTGGTGAAGGAGGTGCCGATGAAGTCCTTCAGGTCGAGGTTCGGATTGGTGACGTCCTTGCCGTCGCCTTCCATCCAGTCGGAGAGATTGCGCACCTGCTGGTAGCGCCAGTGCGTGCCGATCAGGTCGGAATCGTTGACCCAGCCGTCATAGAGGTTCTGGCCGGTCTGCATCTGGGTCTGGATCTTCTCGACGACATCGCCTTCCTGGATCGTGTCGTGCGTGACCTTGATGCCGGTGATGGCGGAGAAAGCAGGCGCCAACACCTGCGACTCATAGGAATGGGTCGCGATGGTTTCCGACACGACCTTGATGT
Source organism: Mesorhizobium sp. M1E.F.Ca.ET.063.01.1.1 (assembly GCF_003998155.1). Classification (NCBI taxonomy): domain Bacteria; kingdom Pseudomonadati; phylum Pseudomonadota; class Alphaproteobacteria; order Hyphomicrobiales; family Phyllobacteriaceae; genus Mesorhizobium; species Mesorhizobium sp. M1E.F.Ca.ET.063.01.1.1. The sequence goes on along the minus strand of NZ_RZSC01000571.1, from coordinate 2,060 downwards.
CCATGCCGGCAAACGGCTTGGCAGCGTCGATAAACCACTGCATTTCCTTTTCCTGATCGGCGCGCGAGAGCGTCGAGAGTGGACCGATCTCCTTGTCCAAGAAAGCCTTGGCCTCGTCCATACCGGCATAGGCGTTGCCAGCCCCGAGCAACAGGGCAATGGCGGTCGTTGATGTTAAAATTTGCCGTCGCATGTGTTTCCTCCGTTTTAGGTTTCAAGTGCGATCTGGAGCGGCCGCCCAGCACGCGACCGCTCCGACAGTTTCCCCCTCTATACGTAGCGGAACACGCCGATGGCGTAGACTACGGAGAGAGCGAGAGCCCACCACAGGTTGGGTCCGACAAAACCCAGCCAAGCGAGATGGATAAAGGCGCTGCCGAGCAGCGACAGGAAGAGACGGTCGCCGCGCGTCGTCTCGAAGCGCAGCACGCCGACGCGCGGATTGCCGCCCGGCGAGACATATTCCCAGACGCCCATGCCGCAGAGCATCAGCACGATGACGATGAAGAAGGCGGCCGTCGGCAAGGTCCACGCCATCCACGAGAAGTCGAGGTTCATGGCTTAGACCCTCCCCAGGGCAAAGCCCTTGGCGATGGTGGTGAGGATGAACTTATGTGTTCGTTTCATCACACCCTCCCCAGGGCGAAGCCCTTCGCGATGTAGTTGCGGACGAACCAGATGACGACCGCGCCAGGGATCAGCGTCAGCACGCCGGCGGCTGCGAGCAGCCCCCAGTCCATGCCGGCGGCCGAGACGGTGCGCGTCATGGTGGCTGCGATCGGCTTGGCATCGGTGGTGGTCAGCGTGCGCGCGATCAAGAGTTCCACCCATGAGAACATGAAGCAGAAGAAGCAGGCGACACCGATGCCGCTGGCGATCAGCGGCATGAAGATCTTGATGAAGAAGCGCGGGAAGGAATAGCCGTCGATATAGGCGGTCTCGTCTATCTCCTTCGGCACGCCTGACATGAACCCTTCCAGGATCCACACTGCCAGCGGCACGTTGAACAGGCAGTGCGCCAGGGCCACGGCGATATGCGTGTCGATCAGACCGAAGGCCGAATAGAGCTGGAAGAACGGCAGCGCGAACACCGCCGGCGGGGCCATGCGGTTGGTCAGCAGCCAGAAGAACAGGTGCTTGTCGCCGAGGAAACGGTAGCGCGAAAGGCGTAGGCCGCCGGCAGCGCCACGGTGACCGAGATCACCATGTTGATCACCACATAGGTGATGGAGTTGATGTAGCCCGAATACCAGGACGCATCGGTGAAGATGGTGCGGTAATTAGCGAGTGTCGGATTGTGCGGGAACAGCGTCAGCGACGACACGATCTCCGCATTGGTCTTGAAGCTCATGTTGATGAGCCAGTAGATCGGCAGCAGCAGCGCGACGATGTAGAGCGTTGGCACGATCCACCACCAGCGCGATTCCTCGCCGCGTCGACGCATCAGCCTTGCGACCTCGTCCTGCGACAGCGTGCTGCCCACGCCTTCCGAAACGGTTGTCTCGCTCACTCGGTCGGTTCTTTCGTTTGCGCCCGCCATCTCAGCGCTCCGCGTCGTAGTTGGTCATCACGGTGTAGAACACCCAAGACAACAGAAGAATGATCAGGAAGTAGACCAGCGACATGGCTGCCGCCGGGCCGAGGTCGAACTGGCCAAGCGCCGTCTTGACGAGGTCGATCGACAGGAAGGTGGTCGAGTTGCCCGGACCGCCGCCGGTGACGACGAAGGGCTCGGTGTAGATCATGAAGCTGTCCATGAAGCGCAAAAGCACCGCGATCAGCAGCACGCGCTGCATCTTCGGCAACTGGATGTAGCGGAACACCGCCCAGCGCGACGCGCCGTCGATCTTGGCCGCCTGGTAGAAGGCGTCCGGGATCGAGACCAGTCCGGCATAGCAGAGCAGCACGACCAGGCTGGTCCAGTGCCAGACATCCATGATGATAACGGTGACCCAGGCATCGATCGGGTCCTGGACATAGTTGTAGTCGATGCCGAGCGCGTTGACGTAGTAGCCGAGCAGGCCGATGTCGTTGCGGCCGAACACCTGCCAGATCGTGCC
>NZ_RZSC01000570.1:0-3921 GCF_003998155.1 Mesorhizobium sp. M1E.F.Ca.ET.063.01.1.1 | reverse complement strand
CCCCATTGCCGCAGGAAGTGCAGGCTGGCTGCCATGTTTCGAAGGCAGCAAGGCGCTGTGCAGACGGTCGCTGAACTCAGCCCGGCCCGATCTCCGAAAACAACCAATCCCGAAAAGCCTTCACCTTGCGCTGGCGGATCGCCTCTGGTGGGTAGACGAGGTAGAAGCTGGAGACGGCTTTCAACGCGTGGTCGAAAGGCCGAACCAGCCTGCCGGTGGCGAGGTCGGCCGAAACCAGCATGGTGCGGCCAAGCACCACGCCTTCGCCCTGCACGGCCGATTCCACCGCGAAGGTGGCGGAATCGAAGGTGAGCCCGCTGTTCGGGTCGACGCCCTCGACGCCGGCGCTGGCAAGCCAAGCCGCCCAGTCGATCCGATAGCCGTCGCGGATCAGCGTGTGATGTTTGAGGTCCTCAGGCTTCTTGAGCGGATGCGGTCCCTCCAGGAGCCTGGGGCTGCAGACGGGAAAAACCTCCTCGCCGGTGAGGAATTCCGACGTCAGCCCCGGATAATCGCCGCTGCCGTAACGGATGGCGACATCGATGCCGTCGCCGCGAAAATTGGTGAGCTTGCCGGTGGTCGAGACGCGTACGTCGATGTCGGCATGCGCCCGATGGAATCGGTAGAGCCGGGGCACCAGCCATTTTCCGGCAAAGCCGTCCGACGTGCTGACATTCAAGGTCGAGCCAGAGAGGCGGGAGGTCGCCGTGTGGGTGGCGACCGAGAGCTGGTCGAGCGCCTCGCGCACCGCCCGCGCATAGGGCTCGCCGACAGGGGTGAGGCGCACCGAGCGCGTCGCGCGCTCGAAGAGCTGCACGCCGAGCTGGTCCTCGAGATGTTTTACCGCGCGGCTGACGGCGCCATGCGTGACGTTGAGCTCGTCTGCCGCCCTGGAGAAATTCAGGTGGCGCGCGGCGGCCTCGAAGGCCGGCAATGCATTCAACGGCGGCAGCTTGCGGGTCACGGCGAGAAAGTCATTTGTGAGTGACGGTAACAAATACTTGCTAAATTTTGGTTTGTCTGTCGAGCTTTTGCCAGCCAAAAATCCTCACAGGATTTGTGATCAAAAATCACGAGGCAAACGTGGCTACCGTTCATCCCTTCCTCTGGTTCAACCTCGATGCCGAAGAGGCGCGCGACTTCTATCTGTCGGTGTTCAGGAACGGCCGGGCGCTGGGCGCGATCGAATTCACCGACTTCGTCGGCGGCACCAACGGGACGGTGCCGCACGCGATCTTCGACTTCGAGCTCGAAGGGCAGCGCTTCACCGCGCTCAACGCCGGCGGGGTGCCGCCCTTCAATGAAAGGATCTCGCTCTACGTCGAGACCAGCGACCAGGCCGAGACCGACTACTACTGGAATGCGCTGACTGCAGGCGGCGGCTCGGAAAAACCCTGCGGCTGGCTCAAGGACAAATTCGGCGTCTATTGGCAGGTCATCCCGGAGCCGGCGCTGCGCCTGATGAACGATCCGGACCGTGAGAAGGCCGACCGGGCGCGGCAGGCGATGTACAAGATGAGCAAGATCATCCTCGCCGATATCGAAGCGGCCCACGCCGGCCGCGCATAATTTTCAACCCCATAGCTGGAAGACGGAGGACCCCATGACCACGCTCAGGGACAAGAAAATCATCGTCGTCGGAGGCAGCTCCGGCATCGGTTTCGGCGTGGCGGTGGCAGCGCTCGAAGGTGGCGCTAAGGTGGTGATCGCCGGCCGTTCGGCGGACAAGCTGAAGGCCGCCGTAGCGAAACTCGCCGGGGCAGGGCGCGTGATGGGCGTTGCGGCCGACATGGCCAACGAGGGGGACGTCGCCCACCTGTTCGACGAAGCCGGCGCCTTCGATCATCTGGTGGCGACGGCCGGCACGCCGCCGCCCAACTATCCGATCGGCGAGGCCGACATGGATTTCGTGCGCCAGTTCGTCGACGGCAAGCTGGTCGGCGCCGTGATGCTGGCCAAGCACGCCGTGCGCACGCTGAGGAAAGGCGGCTCCATGACCTTCACCTCCGGTATAAACAAGGACCGACCGCCGGTTCCCGGCGGCTCGGTCGTCTCGGCGATCGCCGGCTCCTTCACCTATTTCGCCCGCGCGCTGGCGCTCGAGCTTGCGCCGACCCGCGTCAACATCGTTTCGCCCGGCTGGGTCGATACCGAGATGTGGGACGAGATCGTCGGCGAGGCCAAGGCAGGCTATTTCGACCAGATGGGCGCCCGCATCCCGGCGGGAAAGATCGCGACACCTGCCGATGTTGCGCCCGCCTATCTCTATCTGATGCAGAACGCATTCATGACCGGCGAGACGATCCACATCGATGGCGGGCAGCGGCTGGTCTGAGCGGGCAAGGCAGAAGGCTGGTTCGAAGTCCGGTTTCGACCCAAGCGCCCTTTGTTTTGGCCGGGAGCTAACCAGTCCTCACGCTGTTTGCCTTCCGTAGATGCAGCCGACGCGTAGCCGGACGTCTGTCTACGGAGCTTCGCCGATCTTCAGCCTGTGATGCCGGCGCCCTGCATATCGGCCCAGATGCCGCCCGCCCGCCGCCGATGCAGACCGCGGTGGCCTTGTTGGGCATTCACGGACTAATGGCTTTTCTAGCAGAACGCTAATATACATGATGCTCGAGCGTGCAGCGCCTCCGCATATTCGAGGAATGCCATGCGAAGGTTCATCCTCACAGCTATGTGCCTTGCCGCCGCGACAGGCGCCAATGCTCATGATTGGTACGAAAACAAGGTCGATCCGGTAACGAAATTCAAGTGTTGCGGCGGTTTTGATTGCCGTCCCATACCGCAGTCGTCGGTGCAGTCCCGGGTCGACGGCGGCTACGTTTATTTGCCCGATGATTTCAACATCCCGCGAGACCGGGTGCAGGAATCGCCGGACGACCAATACCATATCTGCGAGAACAACTACGTCATAACCAATCAGCCCTATTTGCGCTGTTTCTTCGCACCACGGGTGAAGGTCTCTCTACTGCCCTCGCGTTGAGGACGCGACCGGGGCAGGCGCGCCGGCAGCCGATCGGCACACCCAGGCAGTCGCGCCGCCGGTCCTTCGAATTTCGCCGACCTCACCTCATCGACATCAGATCGGTCCAGAGGCTGGCTCCTACGACGAACTTTCGCTGATCGGACTCTGAGCAGCCGATATCTTTCAACTGGTCGGGCGTCAGGTCTGCTAACGCCCTGCGCCCTGCGATCGTGCGCCGCCAGGCCGTGCAGGCAGCGACTGCTGTCGCCATGCTGTTCGACGCTGCCCCAAGCAGCCGGTATTTCGATGCGCGGGTCTCCGCGTGAGTGTCCGTGTGTGCCATTTTGCTCTCCCGTTCCAGATTACGGTGGCAGCTTGTCACACACGCGATTTGCGGCTGTTCAGCCAGGCGTGAACCATTGGGGGCAGTCCGGCGGGCCGCCGTTAAATCCGCGTTAAATCGACCGGCGAAGATGCTATTCTGCCGGCGCGTTCGAAATTCGGAGGGGCGTCGTGCGCATCCGGTTGCTTGGCGGTCTCGAAGTGACTTCGGCAGAGGGGCAGCCCGTCCGCTTCGCAACGCGCAAGTCGGCGCTTCTTTTTGCCGCCCTGGTCCTGGCGGGTCGCCGCGGCCACCATCGCGAACGGCTTTGCGAAGGGTTTTGGCCGGGACGGGGCGATGCGCAATCGCGAAACAGCCTGCGCCAGGCGCTGGCCGACATCAGGCGATGGTTTCCCGCCGCCGCCAATGCGGCCATTTCCATCGACGGAGATCAGGAAACGGTGGCTCTGACCGCCGGCCCGGACGAAGCCGATATCTGGCTCTTCGAGCGCCAGCTCGCCGAAAGCGGGACGGCGGACCTCGCCTGCGCCGCCGACCTCTACCGTGGCGATGTGCTTGCGGGCGAAGCCATTCCCGACGGCCTGGATGAATGGTTCAGCCCATATCAGGT
>NZ_RZSC01000056.1:0-17404 GCF_003998155.1 Mesorhizobium sp. M1E.F.Ca.ET.063.01.1.1 | reverse complement strand
GACATCGCCCATCTCGGCATCGCCAATCCGATCGCCACTATCTGGTCGGGTGCGATGCCGAGATGGGCGATGTCGGGCGCCGAGCCGTGCACCGGCTCGAACATTGACGGCGCCGAGCGGTCGGGATTGACGTTGGCGGAGGCGGCATAGCCGAGCCCGCCCTGGATCGCCGCGCCGATGTCGGTCAGGATGTCGCCGAAGAGATTGGAGGCGACGACCACGTCGAGGCTGTCCGGCGCCATGATCATGCGCGCGGCGAGCGCGTCGACATGATAGCTGGTGACTGTGACGTCAGGATACTCCGCCGCCAGCTTTCGCGTGATCTCGTCCCAGAACACCATCGAGTATTTCTGCGCGTTGGACTTTGTGACGGAGGCCAATTTGCCGCGCCGTGCCCGCGCCTGCTCGAAACCGAAGCGAAGGATGCGCTCGACGCCGGCGCGGGTGAAGATCGAGGTCTCCACCGCGACCTCGTCCTGCGTGCCCTGGTGCACGCGCCCCCCGGCGCCCGAATATTCGCCTTCGGTGTTCTCGCGGATGCACAAGATATCGAAGCTCTCGGCGCGCAGCGGACCCGTCACGCCCGGCAGCAGACGATGCGGCCTTATGTTGGCGTATTGCACGAACGCCTTACGGATCGGCAGCAAAAGACCGTGCAGCGAAACGGAATCGGGCACTTCCGCCGGCCAGCCGACGGCACCGAGCAGGATGGCGTCGAAGCCGCGCAAGGTCTCGATGGCGTCTTCCGGCATCATGCGGCCGGTTTCCTTGTAGAATTTGCAGGACCAGGGGAACTCCGTTGCCGTCAGGACAAAGCCCGCGTGTTTGGCCGCAGCCTCCAGCACGGACCAGGCAGCGACGATCACGTCGCGGCCGATACCGTCACCGGGGATCAGGGCGATCGAATAGGACTTCATCGGCATCTCTCTAGAGGCTGATCAGGACGCTCTTGGTCCTGCGGTTGGCGAGATAGGCTTCGCGACCAAGATCCTTGCCGATGCCGGAGCGCTTGTAGCCGCCGGTCGGCAAGATGTGGTCGCGCGAGCGGCTGTAGCGGTTGACCCAGACCGTACCCGCCTCGAGCTTGCGCGCGATGCGTATGGTGCGGGACAGGTCGGAAGTGAACAGGCCGGAAGCCAAGCCGTAGGTCGGATGGCTGGCCAGTGCCAGCGCCTCTTCTTCGGTCTCGAAGATCTGGACAGTCAGGACCGGGCCGAAGATTTCCTCGACGATCGCCGGACTGGCCCGGTCGACATTGGCGATCAGCGTCGGCTCGTAGAAATAGCCCGGATCGTCCATGGCGCTGCCGCCGGCCAGGCACTCGCCGCCGGCGGCGACCGCAGCCTGCACGATGCTGTCGACACGCGCGCGTTGCCGTTCCGAGATGATCGGCGAATACTGCGTCGCCTCGTTCCAGGTCGAGCCTGGCCGCACCGCTTTCATCCGCTCCAGGATGGCCGTCGTCAGCCTATCTACGACACTCTTCTCGACGATCAGGCGCGTGCCGGCGACGCAGGCCTGGCCGGCGTTGAAGGTGACGCTGCCGGCGATCGCCGTCGCTGCCTTGTCGAGGTCGGCATCGGCAAAGACGAGCTGCGGGCTCTTGCCGCCGAGTTCCAGCGTCATCGGCTTGACGCCGGTGCGAGCGACGTTCTCCATGATGGCAGAACCGGCGCGGGTCGAGCCGGTGAAGCTAACCTTGGCGATCTCTGGATGGCCGGTCAGCGCCGTGCCGGTCGTCGGGCCGTCGCCGAGCACCACATTGATCAGCCCCGCCGGCAGGCCGGCCCTCACAGCGAGTTCCGCCAGATAGACGGCCGAGAAGGGCGTCATTTCCGACGGCTTCAGCACCACTGCGTTGCCGGCTGCCAGCGCCGGACCGAGCTTCCAGCCGGCCATCGAGATCGGAAAATTCCAGGGCGTGATCGCGCCGACCACGCCATAGGGCTCGCTCATGATCATGCCGAAGCTAGCGTCGTCGGTCGGTACGAGCTCGCTGCCTTCCTTGTCGGCGAATTCGGCAAAGAAGCGGATCTGCTCGGCGGTCACGGCGATATCGCCCGCGACGAGCTGGCCGACGGGGCGCGTCGAGGACAGCGCCTCGATCCGGGCGAGCGTCGCGGCTTCCGCCTCGATCAGGTCGGCCCAGGCCTGCAGGGCCCTCGTGCGCTCACGCGGGCGAACGCCGCCCCAGTTGCTCGACTTCAAGGCCCCCTTGGCGCTTTCCACTGCGCGGTCGATCATGTCGACGCCCGCCACCGGGCAGGCCGCGTATGCCTTGCCGTCCGACGGGCGACACATCTCGATCGCGCCCTCGGCCGAAATCAGCTCCCCGCCGATGAAGTGGCCAACGGGCAGGGGGATCGTGTCGGGATCGAAGCTCAGGCTCATGGGCAAACCACTCGGCAGTATCGGCTTCAGCCTAGCGCGTGCCGGCACGCAGCATGCGCCGTTCGGTGATCCGCCGCCGACGAATGTTGCGTGTCGGACGGCAGCGACGGCAAAATCTTCCGCCGGGGTCAGCGCCGGCGCCGACGCTCGCTAGCCTACAGTCACGTAGATTTTGCGCACCGTCTCGATCGTCTTCCAGACACCGGTGAAGCCCGGCTTCATCACGAAGCTGTCGCCGGCCCGGTACGTCACTGCCTCGCCGGCGTCCGGCGTGATTTCGACAACGCCGGAGAGGATGTGGCAGAACTCGAACGTCTCCCCCTTGATCGAGCGCGTCTCGCCAGGTGTCGCCTCCCAGACGCCTGTATGAACGAGGTCGTCCTTGGCGACGTCCTGCGCCCAGGTCTTGAAGGCGGGATCGCCGGCAATCAGCCGCTCGGGCAGCGCCTTGGATTCGCGCGGTGAAAAGCTCGGGTTGGTCTCGACGGATTTGAGCAGGGACAAAGGATGGCCTTTCGGTTGGAGCTTGACTTTGATGCATGTCGTTCTCCCAGAACCGCTGCACACTTCTGGGCGACATGCATTAATAACCGCGCGACCGGTCGACGAGCCCGATCGGGTCGAGACCGGCGCGATGGCGCCTGATGTTGTCGATGACGGCGCGCGCGGCGGTCGCCGGCTGGGTGACGCTGGCGATATGCGGGGTCAAGATGATCTTCGGATGCGACCAGAATGGATGGCCCGCGGGCAGCGGCTCGGGATCGGTGCCGTCGATCATCGCCGCCGAAAGCTGGCCGCTGTCGAGCGCGGCGACGAGCGCTTCGTGATCGAGCTGCGGCCCCCGGCCGGTGTGGATCAGTGCTGCGCCTTCAGGCAGTTTCGCAAACAGCCCGGTATTGAGGAACCCGCGCGTCTCCTCGGTCAGCGGCAGCAGGCAGACCAGTATGTCGCTGGCCGCGAGCATCTCCTCCAGTCCGGGCTCGCCATGATGGCAGGCCACGCCCTCGATGTGTCGCGGTGAGCGGCTCCAGCCGGCAAGCGGAAAGCCGAAGGGTTCAAGCCGGTCGAGGACCGACTGGCCGAGCTGTCCGAGACCGAGCACGCCGACCCGGCGCGACCCGGCCTGGGGCTGCGCGATATCGCGCCACTCGCCGGCGCGCTGCTGCGCCAGATAGGCGGGCAAGTTACGGTGGAGTGCCAGCACGCCGAGCGTCACATATTCCTGCATCATGCGCACGATGCCTTCCTCGATCATGCGCACGACCTTCACCGTCGCGGGCACCGCATCGAAGCGGAACTGATCGACGCCTGCGCCGAGTGAAAACAGGATTTCGAGGTTGCGGAAGCGGGCGAGGTTTTCCGGCACCACCCAGGTGATGAGATAGCGCACCGCATCGGGATCGACCGTCGCGGCGTCGATGGCGAAGGGAAGATCTGGCAATTCCCTCGCGAAGGCCTTGGCGAAGATAGCGCCGCGCCGCGCATCGGAGTTGAACAGGAAGGTCATTCTGTTTCCCTTCAGGCCGCGCAACGCGCGCCCAGCGCCTCGATCATCCGCCGGCAGGCGGCGAGTTCGCTGGCGAGGATATATTCGTCCGGCTTGTGGGCACGACCGATGTCGCCGGGGCCGCAGATGATCGCATCGAAACCGGCAGCCTGATAAAGCCCGGCCTCGGTGCCGTAGCTGACGGCAGCCAAAGGCGTTTCGCCGGTCAGTTCGCCCAGCAGTGCCGCCAATGGGGCGTCCTGCGGCAGCGACAGCGCTGGATAGGCGCTGACCGGCGTCCACTCGACAATATAGCCCTGCGCGACAAGGGCCTCGGCCTGCCCCTTGATGGGCGCGAGCAGACCGGCCGGGTCGACGCCCGGTATGGCGCGCGCCTCGAGGTCCAGTGTGCAGGTATCGGGGATGATGTTGACCGACTGCCCGCCGGCGACCACGCCCGCCTGCAGCGAGGAATAGGCGGGCTCGAAGGCCGGGTCGAGCGGACCGTGTGTCAGCCGCCCCGCTTCGCTCATGGCCGCGCTGAGCACCTCGGCCATGGCATGGATGGCGTTCAGCCCAAGATCGGGCCGCGAGGAATGGCCCGAGCGTCCCTTGACAATCACGCGGGCGGCCGCCTTGCCCTTGTGGCCGCGCACGGCGCGCAGGCTGCTCGGTTCGCCGACGATGACGCCGAGCGGCTTGGCGCAAAGTTCGGGAAGTCGGGCGATCAGATGCGGCACGCCGCGGCACCCGATCTCCTCGTCATAGGAAAAGGCCAGATGGACCGGCTTGGCGAGGCGCAGGCCCGCCAACGTGGACACGGCCGCGAGCGCGGCTGCCAGGAATCCCTTCATGTCCGTCGTACCGCGTCCATAGAGCCGTTCGCCGTCCCGACGCAGCGCGAAAGGAGACGAGCTCCATTGCGGCTCGGCGGCGGGAACGACGTCCATGTGGCCTGACAGAACATAGCCCGGAACATCGGCGGGGCCGATTGTCGCGAAAAGATTGGAGCGGTCGCCTTCCGGCCCCGGAAGCAGGGTGACGCGCGCTCCATTTTCGGCGAGATAGGCCTCGATCCAGCCCGCAATGTCGCCGTTCGACTTGCCGGCGACTGACGGAAAGGCGACGAGACGGTCGAGGATGTCGAAGACGTCCATTCCAGCCCCTCAAGGCATTTTCGGGTTTGCGGGCTCGGTCCCGCTGGCCATAACTTCAGAATCGCCGCAGAGCATGGGCGCTTTCTTTCGCGATTGCGTGCCGAAAGCGGAAGTGTTTCAGTCGAATCTTGCGTTGGCGCCCGGCATTCGAGCAAATCGTATAGTTCTGGTTGTTTAGCGTTGGCAGGGCAAGGGCGTTTGCGTCACCCGCTACGCAATCTTTCAGAGGCAAGGAATTGAAGCCGTCCGAATGCTTGAAAATCGATGCCTTCTCGATGCGGATCGCCGACATCGAAGCCGTCGAGCTGGACCGCTTGCATGCGCTCTCCCTGTCGGTGGGGTGGCCGCATCGGGCCGAGGACTGGCAATTCCTGCGCGAAACGGGACAAGGCTTCGTGGCGCTCGACGAGATCGGCCGCGTTCTGGGTTCCGCCATGTGGTTTGAGCACGGCCCCGATTTCGCAACCATCGGCATGGTCATCACCTCGCCTCGGCTTCAGACGCTGGGGGCGGCGCAGTGGCTGATGAAGCGGGTCTTCGACAAGGTTCCCGGGCGCGACCTGCGCCTCAATGCGACCCGAGCCGCACGGCGGCTCTATCTCTCGCTCGACTTCCAGCCGGAGAAAACCGTCTACCAATGCCAGGGAATCGCCCGCGTGCCGACAACGAGGAGCCTGGCGGAGGCGTCCGGCGACATCCGAACTTTGGACGCAAGCGATATTCCGGCGGCGATCGCGCTCGACGCGGCGGGCTTTGGCGTGAAGCGGCCGGCACTCATTGAAAAGCTCTTTGCGCATTCGGTCGGCTACGGGCTTTTCGACGGAAACAAGCTGACCACTTTCGCGCTCTGCAGGCCCTTCGGGCGGGGCCATGTCGTGGGGCCGGTCGTGGCAGAAAGCGATGCCGACGCCGTGGCGATCCTCCGGCCGCACGTGGCCGACCATTCGGGGACTTTCCTTCGCGTCGACACCCATATGGATAGTGGCGAGTTCGCCGCCTTTCTCTCGCACGCCGGAATGCCGGTCTTCGACACGGTGCTGACCATGTCATTGGGCAAACGCCTCGCCGATTTTGCCGCCCTCGGCGAGGCTAGTCCGAAGACTTATGCTCTAGCGAGCCAAACTCTCGGGTAGTTCGGTGTTGCCTGGTCTACAAAAGTGCCGGCGAGCATTCAATCTCAGCCGTCCCCGGAAGCCTCTCCCCGCAACCAATTTTATCATAAATCTATAACCGTCGAGAACTGCGCGGAAAGCCTGCCACTGTCGAGCGCGACGAGAAGATCGGCCTGCACCAAATGGCCGCCACGCCCGCAGTTGACGATCGCCGCGCCGGGCGGGAGTTTGGCGAACAACGCACCATTCAGAATTCTGGCCGTCTTGGATGTCAGCGGCAGCAGGCAAACGAGGATATCGCTCTGACCGAGAAACTTATCCATCTCGGCTTTACCGGCGAAACATCCGACGCCTCCAATCGACTGGCGAGACCGGCCCCAGGCGTTCAACTGAAAGCCGAAGGCCTGAAGCGCCGAAAGTGAAGTCTTCGCGAGCACCCCGGTTCCGAGCACGCCGATGCGCAACGCACCTGGCGGCCGGAAACGCAAGGGCTGCCAATCGCCGGCCGCCTGCTGCACACGATAAGCGAGGAGATCACGATGCAATGCCAGTACTGCCCAGCGTGACGTATTCTGCCATCGCGTCAGAAATGCCCGGCTCGATCATCCGCACGACGGGCAACTCGGCCGGCAAGGCGTCGAAATCGAACTGGTCGACCCCAGCTCCCAGCGAAAACAGCACCTCAAGGTTCGGGTCCTTCGCGCTTATGTCTGTGGGCGGATGCCAGACGCCAAGATACTTCACCGAACGCGGGTCGACCGCGTCCGCGCAATAGTGGAAGGCGATTTCGGGAGCACGTTCGGCAAAGAGCGCTGCCCACTCGGCGCCGCGTTCGGCATCGGCATCATAGAGGAAGGTCATTTCGGCGCCCCGGGATTGCTGCGAAAGACGAAGCTCAGCGTGCCTGCCCCTCAGCTTCCATTTCCGCCATGTCCTGGAACCTGTCGGCGATACGTGGATGCGCCCGCCCGCCATCACAGGCGCCAATGGCGATCAGCACCTCATCCGCACCGGGTGCGTCCGGAACCTGGAAGTTGGCCGTCAGGAAGTGGGAGCGTTTGCCGGTTTCGCTCTTGTGGGTCATCGGCAGGGAAAGAAGGGCGCCTGGCCCGTTGCGGGTATTCGTGAAGCTCAGATAGGTCGTGCCGTCTACCGCCGTGCGGAACATATTGCCGAACCGCAAGGTATGGATCAGCGCCGATGCATGTTCGATCTCGCCATTGATGCCGACCGAAGCCGCCTTGCCGTAAGCCTCGACCTTATCCGCCGACAAGAGCGCCACCAATCGCTTGGTCATTTCGGCGCCAAGACCCGGCGCCAACCGGAGAATCTCTGGTCGCAAATTTTCAACGAATCCTTGACCGGCCCACGGGTTCCTCAACACGGCTGCGACCACCACCATGGAGATCGGTTGGTCGGCTTTCTTGCCACCCTCGACGAATACTTCCTCGATGAATGTGCAGAACTTTCTCACTCCGAGATCCATGGATTCCTCATCTGTTCGCTGGATTGTGGCGCAACCTAATGAGCAACGACGGTGAATGTCTTCCTTCGTTAGGGAGGAAAAACAGAATGGCCGGCACTTCGAAACGATGTAGAATTCAGCTCCCGCGCATGCCTAACTCAGCGGGTCGTGGCGCAGGGAGCGATTGTGGACAGGAAGGCGCAAATCTCGGTTCTCAAAGATGTCGCGAGTGAGATCAATTCCGGCGGCGATCTTGTCATGATCCTGAAGCACTTGGTTTTCGCCGCCTGTCGCCATGCAAACTGGACGCTCGGTTCGATCATGTCGATCGATGCCGCTCATGGTTATGCCCATGTGATGGTTCGATATGATCCGACGTTGATCGAGCGAACGCTCCCTGACCGTTGGGAACTGGCGACGAGCCCCTCGCTGATCGCCTTGAAGCGGAACGAGCCGGTCTATATCCGCGACGTGCGCGAATCCGAGGAGTTTCCAGGTTATCGCCGCGAAGCTTTCGAGCGAGATTACCGTACCGTCCTCGTCATGCCTATGAACTGCAGCGACTTCGAGGGCCGGCCAATGGTGCTGAGCGTTGTGTCGCGGGATATCATGGAGGTCCCGGAAGAGGATTTGGCGTTTCTGGGTATGATCGTCCATCTCGGCGCCATCGCGATCGAGAGGGAGCAGCGGCTGGAAGCCGAACGGCAGGCCGGAGACAGGTTGCAAAAGGCGCTCAAGGCGCACACCTCCCTACTTGAACACGTGCTTGCAGACGGCTCAGTTTCTTCATTGTCGGCGATGGTCGGCAGCCTGCTGCCCAATCCGGTCGTCGTCGTCGATTTTACTGCGAACCAGATTATCGCCGGCCGCTCGCCAAGCGAGGTGCAGTTCGATGATGCCGCTTGGCAATCAGCAGCGGCCGGTCCGCTGAGCCGACAACTGGGAAAGGCAGCACGCGATACAATTGAGCGGGGCGGCAACAGCGGGGCGACGCTTTTTCTCGATGACGGCAGCTCCCGGCTCAATCTCGCCGCCCGCATCGAGCCCTTGACGGTCGACCGCCAACTTGTCGGGGCATTGATCGTCTTTTCCACGTCGCGTGCCTTCAGCGATCTGGACCAGTTGCTGCTTGACAGCGCCAAGTTCGCGCTCAGCGTCCAAATGATGCGCAGTTTCATCCGATTCCGTTTCGAAACCCGCACACAGACCGAGCTTTTCTTCGAGGTGGTGGAGCGGCGTTGGCGCGACGCGGCAGATGTCCAGCAGCGAGCCCAGCGGCTCGGCATCAATTTCATGACGACTCAGCAAATCGTCGTCGTCGACTTTCCCGAGAGCGCGAAGAATCTTGGCGGAACGTCCGTCGATCTGCATCACAGTCTCGCTCGTATCATGCAGCAAGCTTCCGTTCCCGCGTGCGTCGTGGCTATCGATGGCGGGCTGGTGTGCCTCATTCCCTATGACGAGGTCTGGAAACAGGAGCGGACATCGAAACTGATGCGGCGCATCGCAGCGGATCTTGGCCAATATTTTGACGAAGAACCGATCGTCATCGCCAGCAACGCCTGTGCCACCCTTACGGATTATCCGTTGGCTTGGGATCGCTGCAGCCGCATGATTGCCATCGCCCGTTCGTTCGGTCGCACCGGTGCGCTGTCCGGGCAGGATTTTGGGCCGTTGCCGATGCTCGTAGCGGCCGCGGGTGTCGACGACGTACGCGCTTTCGTTCAGGAAAGCGTCGGCGCCATCGCCGCCCATGACCGCCAGCATGGCACGCCCTATCTGAAAACGCTGTCGACTTATCTGAGGGAGGGCTGCCGCAGTGGCGCCTGCGCCGATGCGATGGGCCTGCACGTAACCACGCTGCGCTATCGCCTGTCGCGAATCGAGGAAATGTTCGGCATCGATGTCGAGACGCCAGAGCGGCGCTTTGCCATCGAATTGGCCATTCACCTGCATGGTGTCACGGAAGGTCGTTCTTTGGCTGAAGATCAATCGACCTGACCCTCGGACGGCGGATCGGCACCCTTCGTCTCTTACCGCAAACAGCAGCAATATTTTCCATGCTCTTCCGGCTGAATGAAGGAAGAAGGTCGCTCTTCTTGCGATTAGCCTTCCCGCTATCAACCAACAGGAGGCGCTGATCCCATGTTGACCACGGGAATCGCAAAGATTCCGACGGCCATAGACCCAATCGCGTTGCGTCGGGCTTTCGGAACCTTTGTCACCGGCGTCACCATCATCACAACGCGGGACACGGACGGCGATCCGCGCGGCATGACGGCTAATTCCTTCACCTCGGTTTCGCTCGATCCGCCGCTGCTGCTGGTCTGCGTCGCAAAATCGGCGTCAAGCTTTGCTGCCTTTACGACGGCGGATTCCTTTGCGGTAAACCTGCTACATGAGGGACAGGTCGACTTCTCGGCGATCTTCGCCTCGAAATCCCCCGATAAATTCCAGTCCGTCAATCACGACCGCGTTCATACCGGCGCGCCAATCTTGACGGACAGCCTTACCTGGTTCGACTGCACGATCTACAACAGGGTCGACGCAGGCGATCATGTCATCCTGATCGGCCAGGTGCAGGCTTTCGGTACGAGCCCTTCAGCACCGCTCGGCTTTTGCCGCGGCCGATACGCCAGCGTCAAGGATCCGCTGCCGTCCGGCTGGCTGGCCTCGCACAACATGATCATCGGTTATCTGATCGAAGCCAGCGGTGAGATCCTGCTGCGAGCGGATGGAAGCGGTGGCTGGGCTCTGCCAACGGCCAAACGCCGTAAGGCCGGCAGCGAACTGCCGCTCGACGACGGCAAATCCCTCAAGCTGCTGTCGGATAACACCTTTCTTTACTCGATCTTCGATGTTGCCGACTGCGACCCCGGTTATTTGATCTATCGCGCCCGACTTGCCGATGGCGGACAAGGGCGCGACCTGCCGGAAGACTTGCGGTTCTTTGCCATTGACAAGCTGCCCTATGACCTCATCCCGACCCGGGAATTGCGGGCGATGCTCCGCCGCTATGTCCGCGAGCGCAAGCAGGAACGCTTTGGCATCTACGTGGATTCCGGCGACGGCGGGCGACTGGCAATGATCGAGGGCGAGGCCCGTTCGTGGCATCAGGCCATTCAAGACTAACCCGAAATCAGGAAGCGACGATGAAGACGACGGTGAAATCGCTCGAGGGAATGCGCCTCAACCTCTTTATCGACGGCCGGTTTGTCGAACCGACATCCGGTCGCTACCTGGACAGTTTCGACCCGACCACCGCGGAGGCCTGGTATCAGTTTGCGGAAGCCGACGCCAACGATGTGCGACTGGCGGTTGAGGCGGCGCAAAAGGCATTCGTCAATCCTGCCTGGCGACGTATGACGCAGACCGATCGCGGAAAGCTGGTGCGCAAGCTGGCCGATCTGGTTCTTGCCAATGCCGACGACCTGGCGCTGATCGAAACACGCGACAATGGGAAGTTGATCAAAGAAATGCGGGTGCAGATGCGCTCGATCCCGGACTCTTACACTTACTTTGCCGGCATGGCTGACAAACTGCTGGGCGATACGATCCCGGTCAACAAGCTGGACCAGCTCAACTTCAACATGCGCGAACCGATCGGCGTCGTCGGCATGATCACACCCTGGAACTCGCCGCTGATGATGTTGACAGGAACGCTCGCTCCCTGTTTGGCGATTGGCAACACCATCGTCATCAAGCCTTCCGAGCACGCGACGGCCTCGACGCTGGCCTTGGCCGAGCTAATCATGGAAGCGGGGTTTCCGGCCGGCGTTGTCAACGTCGTCTCGGGAACGGGTGCGGTAACCGGCGACGCGCTGACGCGGCAAAAGGGCATCGCAAAATACGTCTTCACCGGCAGCACGGATACCGGCCGTAAAATTGCTGCTAACGCGGCGACCAACCTT
The DNA here is from genome assembly GCF_003998155.1 of Mesorhizobium sp. M1E.F.Ca.ET.063.01.1.1. NCBI lineage: Bacteria > Pseudomonadati > Pseudomonadota > Alphaproteobacteria > Hyphomicrobiales > Phyllobacteriaceae > Mesorhizobium > Mesorhizobium sp. M1E.F.Ca.ET.063.01.1.1. The sequence continues at coordinate 5,882 of NZ_RZSC01000056.1, read as the reverse complement.
GCGCAGTGCCAGATGGAACTCGGCGGCAAATCTCCCCACGTGATCTTTTCCGACGTTGATATCGAAAAGGCCGTTAATGGGGTCGTTTCGGGCGTCTTCGCAGCTGCGGGCCAGACCTGCGTCGCCGGCTCGCGCTGCTTCGTGGAGGCCAGCGTCTACGACCGCTTCATCGAAGCGTTGGTGCAACGCACCAACCGCATCACCGTCGGCCACCCATTGGAGGACAAGACGGATATCGGCCCGCTGGCCCTGTCGGCGCAGCTGACAAAAGTTGAGTCCTACGTTGCTTCGGGCGTCAAGGAAGGGGCACGGATCGCGTCAGGCGGCAACCGTCCTCAGGCGGAAGAACTCGCCCGCGGCTGGTATTTCGAGCCGACCGTCATGATCGACGCCAAGAACGATATGTCCTTCATGCGCGATGAGCTTTTCGGACCGGTCGTTGGTGTCATGCCCTTTTCCTCGGAAGACGACATGATCGAACTCGCCAACGACACACGCTACGGCCTCGCGTCCGGGATCTGGACCCAGAATATCGACCGGGCGATGCGCTTCGCCAACCGGATCGATGCGGGTACCGTTTGGATCAACACCTACCGGTCAGCAGCCTGCATGTCCGCAAATGGCGGCTTCAAGGAAAGTGGTTACGGCAGGCGTGGCGGTTTCGACGTCATGCGCGAGTTCTCCAGGGCAAAAAATGTCGTCATCGACTATTCCGGCGCCATGCAGGATCCCTTTGTCATTCGACTGCGCTGACCGTCAGAAACACTGGGACAAACCATCCAAGGGAGATTGAAATGAAATTTGCCGTCTCATTGGGCATGGAGCGTTTCTCGCCAGAAACCTCGATGACGGCCGTAATGGACAATCTGCTGCAACTTGCCAAAATCGCGGACGCCGGCGGGTTTGAGACGATCTGGACGCCGGAGCACCACACAATCGAGTGCACGATATCACCCAATCCGTTTCAGATCCTCACGTGGCTATCCCAGCATACGAGCCGTATCCGCCTGGGAACGGCAACGCTTGCCGCCGCCTATTGGAATCCAATCCGTCTCGCTGGCGAAGCCGCACTGTGCGATCACCTTACGAACGGGCGCCTGGAATTCGGCATCGCCCGCGGCGCCTATCAGTACGAGTTCGACCGAATGGCGCCGGGCGTCCAGCAGCAGGAGGGCGTCGGCTACATGAAGGAACTGGTGCCAGCGGTCCAGAAGCTTTGGGCCGGTGACTATGCGCATGAGGGCCAGTACTGGAATTTTCCGCGAGCGACCTCGGTGCCGAAGCCGCTGCAGAAGGGAGGTCCTCGCATCTGGGTCGCCGCCCGCGATCCTGGCACCTTCGACTGGGCGATCGGCATCGGCGCCAACATCCTCTCCACGCCGCTCTCGCTTCCGGCGGCGGAAATCGGCGTGCTCGCCAGCAAGTTCAACAAGGCGGTCGCCGATCATCCCGAGGTGAAACGCCCAAAATTCATGATGCAGCGGCGCACTTGTGTCTACGACAGGGTCGACGACTGGAATCTCGCCGTCGAGCACAGCATGAACTATGGTCGCTATTTCGAAAACCTCATGCAGAACATTGGCACCGTGAAGAACGGTTTCCCGGAGGCCGTGCCCTTCGAAAGCGTTAAGGGCCGCGACAACTACAACCCGGAAAATATCCACAAGAACCTGATGTTCGGAACGCCCGACGAAGTGATCGAGAAGCTGCTCGACTACGAAGCAGCTGGCGTCGATCAATATTGTCTCGGCCTCAGCTTCAACCTGCCCTTCGAACTGCAGAAGAAGACGCTTCGCCTGTTCACAGACGAGGTCATGCCCTTCTTTGCGCAACGCGAGCGCGAAACCCAGCAACTGGCCGCGGCAGGGTATTAGGATGACTGATACGCAGCGTCATACGGTCGGAGATGTGGTCCTGAACTATAGGGTTGACGGCAATGGGGCAGAGCCGCTGGTGCTCATCCACGGTGTCGGTTCCTACCTTGAAGCCTGGAGCGGGGTCGTCGAGCGGCTGAAGCATCGGTTCACCATCCTGACGTTCGACCTACGGGGTCACGGAAACTCGTCGCGCGTCAAAGGCCGCTACGAGATCGACGATTTCGTTGCCGAAACACTTGCGTTGGCCGACAGCGTCGGCTTCGACCGTTTCCATCTGGCCGGTTTTTCGCTTGGCGGGTTGATCGCACAGCGGTTGGCACTGACGCATCTTCCGCGCATTCAGCGCCTGATTCTCCTCTCGACGGTCGCGGGACGCACGCCCGAGGAGCGGGAGCGCGTTCTCGCCCGCCTCGCCGCTCTTCGCAGCGGCGAACCGGGATCGCACTATGACGCATCCCTGTCGCGTTGGCTGACTGAGGATTTCCAGAAGAAGAATCCCGATCTGATCGCAACGCTTAGGCAGCGAAATTCTCAGAACGATCCGGACTGTTACGCTTCTGCCTACCGGGTTCTCGCTGAGACCGACTTCGGCGGTTTTCTCGACCAGATTCGCTGCCCGACGTTGATTGCAACCGGCGAGGAGGATGCCGGCTCCAATCCGCGCATGGCAAGATATATGCATGAGCGCATCCCAGGCTCCGATCTCCGCGTCCTTCCGGGGCTGCGGCATTCAATCCTGACGGAAGCACCCGATCTCGTCGCATCGATGATGGCGGATTTTTTGACCGTGCCGGAGACCGTGAAATGATCGTTGAAGAGCGTATCTATCGCATAAGATCGGGCAAAACCTCCGAATATCTGAAGCTTGTGCGCGAGGAGGGGCTGGCAATCCAGGAACCGATTCTCGGCGGACTGATCGGCTATTTCGTCACCGAGGTCGGGGCGCTGAACCAGGTGGTCCATCTGTGGCGATATGCCGATTTCGCCGATCGGAAGATTCGCGCTGGCGGGTCTTCATTCCGAAACTGACGGCGCTGATCGAAAGCGCGGAAAACCGTATCCTTCTGCCGACCGATTTTTCGCCACTCCAATAGGACCAAGGGGAGGGTAAGGCAAAACGCTGAAGCCAACCGCGCACGGTGGAGTTGAACTGCCATTAACGCACCTCGGATCGGAGGAAGGGGAGGGGCAAAAATCCTCCGTGTTCGCGGAAGACGATCTCGCTGACATGCCCCTTAATTGATCCTCGTCAAAAAATTGCGGATCGGGAACATCCGTATCGTTGAAACATGGGAGCCATTGGTGACAGAGCGATTGAGAGTAGAGAATCTGTATAAGATTTTCGCCCCTTCACCCACCAGAGCCATGACGCTGCTCGCCACCGGCGCGGATAAGGCTCGTGTCCTTGCGGAAACCGACGCCGTCGTCGGTCTGAACAACGTCTCGCTTTCCGTTCCCTCGGGCGCCATCTACATGGTCATGGGCCTTTCGGGGTCCGGCAAATCGACGCTGGCGCGTTGCATCAACCGGCTGAACGAACCAACGGCAGGCAAGATCCTGCTCGACGATATCGACATCGTGCCGCTGCGCGAGGACGCGCTTCGCGAATTGCGGCGCACGCGCATCTCCATGGTCTTCCAGCATTTTGCCTTGTTGCCAAACAAATCGGTGATCGAAAATGCCGAATTCGGCCTGAAGTTGCGTGGCGTTTCCGCCGCGCAGCGACGAAGGCGCGCTGAAGAGGTGCTGGCGATCGTCGGTCTCGCCAAATGGGCCTATCATCGCCCGCATGAACTCTCCGGCGGCATGCGCCAGCGTGTCGGCTTGGCGCGGGCCCTGGCGACCGATGCCGACGTCCTCATAATGGACGAAGCCTTCAGCGCCCTTGACCCGCTGATCAGGACCGAGATGCAGGATGAGTTGCTGCGGCTGCAGCGCACGCTGAAGAAGACCATCCTCTTCATCACTCATGACTTCCAGGAGGCGCTGAAACTCGGAACGCGCATCGCCATCATGTCCGAAGGCGAGTTGGTGCGCGAGGGAACACCGCAATCGATCGTGCTCGAACCAGGCAGCGATTATGTCGCCGCCTTCACGCGCGAAGTCGATCGGTCGCGATTGTTTGACGCACGGTCGGTGATGCGCACCGGTTCGACGGTGTCGGGCGATGGTTCGGCATGGATCGTCGGCGACGCCGAGCATCCCGAGGCCATGAGTTTTGCCATCGACGCGTCAAACCGCATCGTCGGCTGTCTCGATGCTGCAGCTCTGCAACAGGTAAAGGCTGGCAAGCCGGTCGATGCCTTTTTGACGCGTGATTTCGTCGCGGTGAGCGGCGCCACCAAGCTCGTGGATGTCGCTGGCTTGTATCAGAGCGGCAAGGCAATGGCGGTCATTGACGAGGACGGCTGCTTCCTCGGCATGCTTGAACCCGAACATATCCTTGGACGGATCGCCTCGGCGGCGAGATCGCCAGCGCCTGCTTCGATGGGAGGCCACAATGCTTGATGCCGATGATCTAGCCATCTTTCCGGTGGACGAGTGGATTGCAGACGCCGTCCAATGGGTCGCGCTCCACCTCCGTCCACTGTTTATTGCAATCAAGTGGCCGGTCGAAAACCTGTTGTCGTTCAACGATTACACACTGCACGAAATTCCGTTTCCGATCTTCGTCGTTCTGGTGTTCTTGACCGCCTATCGGCTTGCCGGCATCGGCATCGCGGTGTTCAGCGCCATCTCACTTGTCGTGATCGCAGCCATCGGGGTGTGGACCGAGGCCATGACAACGCTTTCGCTGATTACCACGGCCATCGTGTTTTGCACGGCCATCGGCGTGCCGACCGGCATCTGGTGTGCTTGTAACGACAAGGTCTGGAGCGTGGTGCGGCCGGTGCTCGACATTATGCAGACCACACCGACATTCGTTTACCTCGTACCGGTCGTCATGCTGTTCGGCGTCGGCACAGTGCCAGGCGAAGTGGCGGTCGTAACAGCCGCTGCACCGCCGCTCATCCGCTTCACCAACCTGGGGATTCGCATGGTTGAGCAGGAAATGGTCGAAGCAGGTCTCGCCTTCGGCGCCGATAAGGGCCAGCTTCTGTGGGAAATACAGCTGCCGTTGGCTATCCCCACCATTCTCGGAGGACTGAACCAGACCGTGCTGACTGCGATGGTGATGTCCGTAGTCGTCGCCATGATCGGCGCGGAAGGCCTTGGCCTTGTGGTTCTCCAAGGCCTCGGACGTCTCGATGTCGGTCGCGCCGCCGTCGGTGGCATCGCCATCGTCCTGCTCGCCATGATGCTTGATCGAATCACCCAGCAGCTTGCCCAGCCGACCGACCGCAAGCGCAGGTCGGTGCTGCACTACCTTTTCAATCTTTTCAAGGGCGAGCGATCGCACGAGGCCATGGTAACAACCGCAGCGAACCGCACGCATTGAGCGGAGCCGCTCCGGCGGTAACCACCACCGGAATGACGACAGGCACCGGCGGCTCGTTCCGCCGGACAGGAATTCATTGCCTATCCCTTGCAGCGCCCGCGTTACAGCTGAACCTCGAACTCAGTGAAGTCCAAAGAAAAATCCAGAAGGAGAACATCGATGAAGCACAGCCTGAAAACCTTTTCCCTTTTTGTCACCGGCATGGTGCTGGCGGCCTCTCTAGGCCAAACTGCTTTCGCCGAAGACCTGCCTGGGAGCGGCAAGACGGTGCGGTACGCCCAGTCCGACAGCCTAGGCGCCAATTATGTCGTTGCCCAGATCGGCATGGCGGCGATGAAGGAACTCGGTTACGACGTCAAGCTTAGCACGCTCAACACCACGTTGTTCTTCCAGGCGGCGGCCCAGGGCGATCTCGATATCGCGACCGATATAAACTTCCCGCAGCGCGAGCCGGGCTACAAGAAGGTCGAGGCGCAGGCCGAGATCGTCGGCGGTGGCCTAATTCAAGGCGGCGGCATCAATGGCTATCTGATCGACAAGAAAACCGCCGACGCAAACAACATCAC
>NZ_RZSC01000569.1:0-3923 GCF_003998155.1 Mesorhizobium sp. M1E.F.Ca.ET.063.01.1.1 | reverse complement strand
TGGTGGCGCTGCTGACGCTCGGCTTTGCCGGGCTTGGGCTTTTCATCGCGCGCGGCGCCTTCGACACGCGTGTCCAGGTCGTGCTCGACGAAAACGGCTTCCGCGACCGCCGCGCCGGCGACGTGCTGGTGCCGTGGCAGAAGGTGGAGAGCGTGCGCCTCGCCGCCGGCCGGGGCGCTGCGATGCTCAATTTCGATCTCACCGAGGTGCCGCCCGACGAGATCAGATACGCGCCCGCCAACCTGTTCGGCCTGCTGCCCTTCGGCAGGACCACCGTGCACATGGAGGTCTCCTCGCTCGACATGAGCGGCGAGGACATGGTGGAGGCGGTGCGCAAATTCGCGCCGCATGTGGAGGTGAGGCGCTGACCCTTCCTTCCCCCCTTGTGGGGGAAGGTGGATCGGCGCGCAGCGCCGAGACGGATGAGGGGTGTTGGAAGAAACGAGGCGCTGGCGATTTCCACCAGCGCAATTGGTAATGGACGTCGTCGCCAAGCTGGAGCACCCCTCATCCGTCCGAGCTTCGCTCGGCCACCTTCTCCCACAAGGGGAGAAGGGGGAGGTCGCGCCTTTCCCCCGCCCGTGCTCTACTCCTCTCGGGGACCCCACCATGATTCGCATCTCGCTCGCCGCTCTGCTCCTCTCCACGCCGGCCCTCGCCGCCGACATGTCGGTCTTCGTCAGGAACCAGCGGCAGCAGGACGTGGCGGTGGAATTGTTCAGCCGCGACAGCGGCAAGGTCTGGCCGGGCAACGACAAGGTCTTCCTCATCCGCCCGCAGGCGCGGAAATCCGTGCCGATCTCCTGCGACAATGGCGAGCACATCTGCTGGGGCGCCTGGGTCGTCGGCAACGATCAGATATCAGCCGGCGTCGGCCCCGACAACGACCAGCCCTGCGACACCTGCTGCTTCATCTGCGTGGAGCATTCGACGGAAACGGTGGATCTGGCGGAGTAAGCGGCGGCTATCTCCCCCCTCGAGGGGGAGATGTCGCCGAAGGCGACAGAGGGGGTCGCTGCGCGTCGAGCGCCGACGCCGTCCGCGACAAGAAATGACGTTGGCGCTTCACGCGCGAGGACCCCCTCTGGCCGCTTCGCGGCCATCTCCCCCTCGAGGGGGGAGATTAGCGCCGCGCTACTCCGCCTTCGCCAATCTCGAACGTCACGGGGAGAATCAATCCTTCCTCGTTCCAGCCTCGCATGCCATCATTCGCCATCGGCCGTGGGGGCCGATTCGACCTCGGGGGTTTTCATGTCTTTCGCCATTGCGCGCCGCGTTGCCGCCGCGCTCTCGCTTGCCGTCATCGTCTCGTCCGCCGCGCAGGCCGGCGACGTCACCTTCCAGATCAGGAACAGCCATCCCAACGCCATGCGCGTCGAACTCTACAGCCAGGACCGCGACTATGTCTGGCCGGGCAATGGCAAGGATTTCTATCTCGACGACGGCGAGACCAAGGAGCTGCCGATCTCCTGCGAGGACGGCGAGAAGATCTGCTACGGCGCCTGGGTCGACGGCGACGAGGAGACCTATTGGGGCGTCGGTCCGGGCAACAAGGAAAGCTGCGACGACTGCTGCTACACCTGCAGCGGCGGCCAGACGGAGGAGATCAATCTGGAGGAGTAGGGCGCCAAATCTCCCCCCTTGAGGGGGAGATGTCGCCGAAGGTGACAGAGGGGGTCGCCGCGCATCGAGCGCCGACGCGCCCTGCGCGACGAAAACGACGCTGGCGATCTACGTGAGACGACCCCCTCTGGCCGCTTTGCGGCCATCTCCCCCTCGAGGGGGGAGATAAGGCCGTGCATCCGGCCAGCTTGACGCCCTTCGCGCCCCCGCCCTAGCCTCGTCTCCACCCACCAACAGGAGACCCCCAAATGGCAGGCATGGTCGAAGGCGAGAAGATCGACGTTTCCTTCAGCGGCAAGCGCTGCATCCATTCGCGCAACTGCGTGCTCGGCAACCCGCATGTCTTCGTGCCAAACGCCAAGGGCGAGTGGATCCATCCCGATGCGGCGAGCGTCGAGAAGGTGGTGGCGCTGGCCGAGAACTGCCCGTCGGGCGCCATCACCTATGCCAGGAAGGATGGCGGGCCGCAGGAGAAGCCGCCGGTGGTCAACACCGTGCGCGTCAGGGAAAACGGCCCCCTGGCGGTGCATGCGCAAATCGTACTGAATGGCGAGACTTTCCATCGCGCCACGCTGTGCCGCTGCGGCCAGTCGCAGAACAAGCCGTTCTGCGACAACAGCCACATCAAGGCCGGCTTCACCGCCACCGGCGAGCCGCCGCTGAAGGAGGCGCAGGTGCTCGAGGCGCGGGACGGCCCGCTGAACGTCACGCCGACCGCGAACGGGCCGCTCAAGCTCGAAGGCAATGCCGAGATCGTCACCGGCACCGGCCACACCGTCGCCCGCACGACGAAGGTCTTCCTCTGCCGCTGCGGCCACTCGGCCAACAAGCCGTTCTGCGACGGATCGCATAAAAGAGTGGGGTTCGTGGCATGAAAACCCGTGCGCCGGCGTTAGTTTAGGATGAGGTTTCGCGCTTCAGGAGGAAATCCATCATGCGAACCATGCTCGTTCTTGCTCTGCTCGCCTTCGCCATGCCCGCCTATGCCGCCAATCACGCGGTCCAGATCAAGGGCATGAAATTCCACCCGGCCAAGATCAGTGCCGCCGTCGGCGACACCGTCATCTTCACCAATGCCGACGCCATGACGCACACCGCCACGGCCGAGGACGGCTCCTTCGACACCGGCCAGCTCGCCAAGGGCAAGAGCGCCAAGGTCAAGATCGCCAAAGCCGGCGCGCATGCGTTCCACTGTGCGATCCACAGCTCGATGAAGGGCACCGTCACGGCGAAGTAGCTGAGTAATCTCCCCCCTTGAGGGGGAGATGGCCGCAAAGCGGCCAGAGGGGGTCGTCTCACATAAATCGCCGACGTCATTGCTCGTCGTGGCGGAAGGCGTCGGCGCTCGACGCGCAGCGACCCCCTCTGTCGCCTTCGGCGACATCTCCCCCTCAAGGGGGGAGATTACCTGGCCCATCTCTCCCGCCTTTATCCGCAACCCCGTATCGGCTAAGGGGCAGGCACCAAATCTCGTTTCCCCGGACTGCCGCCCCGCCCATGATCGCCAAGCAATCCCCTCTCTTCCTCGGCATCGACACCGGCGGCACCTACACCGATGCTGTGCTGTGGTCGGAAGAGGGCGGGCCCCTGGATAACCCAAACAAGGGCAAGGTGCTGGCCAAGGCCAAGGCGCTCACCACCAGGCACGATCTCGCCGTCGGCATTTCCGGCGCGGTCGACGCGGTGCTGGAGAAGGCCGGCACCGACCCGGCGGCCATCAAGCTTGTCTCGATGTCGACGACTTTGGCCACCAACGCGCTGGTCGAGGGCCAGGGCGGCCGCGTGGCGCTCATCATGATCGGCTTTTCCGAGGCAGACCTTGCCCGCGACGGGCTGAAGACGGCTTTAGGCACCGATCCGGTCGTGTTCTGTCCCGGCGGCCATGACGTGCACGGCAATGCGGCAAAACTCGACCTTTCCGACCTCGAGGCGGCGCTGCCGGAGCTTGGGCGTTCGGTGTCGGGTTTCGCCGTCTGCGCCTATTTCGCCACCCGCAATCCGGCGCATGAGCTGGCGGCGCGCGACCTGATCCGCGAGAAGACCGGCCTGCCGGTCACCGCCAGCCATGAATTGTCGGCCAAGCTCGGCGGGCCGCGCCGCGCGCTGACCACGCTGCTCAACGCCCGCCTGATCTCGATGATCGACCGGCTGGTGGCGGCGACCGAAGGCTTTCTTGCCAAACGCGGCATCGCAGCACCCCTGATGGTGGTGCGCGGCGACGGCGCGCTGGTCTCCGCGGCCTTCGCCCGCCAGCGGCCGATTGAAACCATTCTCTCAGGCCCCGCCGCCAGCCTTGTCGG
>NZ_RZSC01000568.1:0-3926 GCF_003998155.1 Mesorhizobium sp. M1E.F.Ca.ET.063.01.1.1 | reverse complement strand
GTGCGCAGCGGTTTTGGGGGAACGACATGCATCAGGAAAATGCATGTCGCCCAAAAGTGCGCAGCGGTTTTGGGGGAACGACATGCATCAGGAAAATGCATGTCGCCCAAAAGTGCGCAGCGGTTTTTGGGAGAACGACATGCATCAGGAAAATGCATGTCGCCCAAAAGTGCGCAGCGGTTTGGGAGAACGACATGCATCGAGACAAAGACTCAAAGCGCGTCGCCGACGCGCTTTGGTTGCGCCTCGCATCAACCCTGCCTATCTCGGGAGCATCGTTCCTCGATAAGGGCTTGGAGCTGCCGTGATTCTTGACGCCGCCCGCGCCGCCGCCAGCCAGCTGTTCTCGCCCGAATTCCGCTCCGTCTTCCTGAAGACGCTTGGATTGACAGTGCTGGCGCTGGTGGCGTTGTGGTTTGGCATCGAGAGCCTGCTCGAATGGCTGGCCTGGCCGTGGCTGCAGACATTCGTGCCTGGCCTGCCTGCCTGGGCCGGTTGGCTCAGCGCCATCATCGCCGGCATCGTCCTCGCGGTGGGAATGGCGCTGCTCGTGGCACCAGTGACGGCGATCGTCGCCGGCCTGTTCCTCGACGATGTCGCCGAGGTGGTCGAGCGCACCGATTACCCGAACGATCCGCCCGGCCGCGCTGTGCCTGCGCTGCATTCGCTGGTGCTGGCGATCAAATTCTTCGGCGTCATCGTCGTCGGCAACATCGTCGCCTTGTTGCTGCTCCTGATGCCGGGCATCAACATCGCCGCCTTCTTCATCGTCAACGGCTATCTGCTCGGGCGCGAGTTCTTCGAATTCGCCGCCATGCGCTTCCGTCCCGAGGCCGAGGCCAAGGCGCTGCGCCGGAAACACGCCGGCACCGTGTTCCTGGCCGGGCTGGTTATCGCCGTCTTCCTTGCCGTGCCGCTGCTCAACCTTCTGACGCCGCTCTTCGCCGCCGCCGTGATGGTGCATCTGCACAAGGCGGTTTCGGCGCGCGAGCTGGTTTAGTCCTGCTCAGTAGCGCCTCCGCGGAACAGTGCCTGCAGCTTGCCGAACGGCATCGCTGCGCGGGTGAAGCCGAAGGTGCCGTCCTGCAGGATCTCGCGCGCCGCCGTTTCCAGCATGCCGTAGGCGAAATTCGTCAGCCATGGTCCGAGCGAGATGCGTTTGACGCCGGCTGCGGCAAGTTCGGCGACGGTGAAGCCCGGCCGCGCCATGACATTGATGGGTTTGCTCACCGCCGAGCAGACCGTGCGCACCATGTCGACGTCGCTCAGGCCCGGTGCATAGAGCACATCGGCGCCGGCGTTCTCGAAGGCCTGCAGCCGCTTGATCGTGTCGTCGAGATCGGTCTTGCCCCACAGGAAGTTCTCGGCCCGCGCGGTAAAGACGAAATCGTGCTTGAGCGCGCGAGCCGCCTCGACCGCCGCGGCAACGCGTTCGACGGCATGCGAGAAATCGTAGATCGGATTGTCGGGATCGCCGGTGTGGTCCTCGATCGAGCAGCCGGCAAGGCCGGCGGCTTCGGCCGCGAAGATGGTTTCGGCGGCCTGCTCGGGGCTGTCCCCCTTGCCGCGTTCGAGGTCGGCAGAAACCGGCAGGTCGGTGGCCGCCGTCACCTCGCGGCAATGGTGGATCATGGCCTCGAACGTCACGGCGCCGTCTGGCAGCCCGCGCGAGAACGCGAAGCCGGCGCTTGTCGTTGCCAGCGCCTTGAAGCCGAAGGAAGCCAGAAGCTTGGTCGTGCCTATGTCCCAGGGGTTGGGCATGACGAAGGTGGAGGCATGCAGATCGCGAAAAATCTTGCCCTTGTCCATGGCGGGTCCTCAATCATGATTGGGGTCGTGCGGGGAATTTATCGCGGCCGCCCGGGTCGGGCAAACGAATGCGGTTGGCTTAGAAGCGTTTCTCGTTCTCTGCTGACAAACGCCCGAACGCGTCGGAATTCCTCACATAACGCGACTTGGCCTTGTCCCAGCGATAGGTGACGGAAATGTCGTGCGAGACGGCTTTAGGCGTGGGCTCCTCGCAGCTTTCGTCGCTTGGCGCGGTGGCATCGGTCACCGTCACCTTGATCGCCGCGTGGGGTTTCTTGCCGCCGCGCGTCTGGAAGGCCAGGTTCTGCGTGCGCCTGTAGGCGCAGTAATTTTCGTTGAACGTGTAGATTGTGTCGATCAGTTCGAAGCGGTCGTTGCGGACCATGATCAGCAGCGTACCGGCATAGCCCTGGTTCGAGTTGAAATGCGTGCTCGTGGTGACGATGGCATCGTCGCCGGCGCCGAGCGAAAGCTTGGCCGGTTCGCCGAAATAGGTGCTCCTGTCGACTGCGACGTTTGCCGCGTCGAGCAGTCTCGGCTTGCCGGAGAGATCAAAGAGCGCCAGCACGGCGAAGCCCTCGGCGTCGTCGGATGAGTAGCCGAGGTCGTAGAGCATCGCCAGCCGGTCCTTGCCGCCGGCCTTGATGGCGAGTACGGCGGCGTCCGGCAGGCTTGCGGTGGGAGGCGGCGAGCCGCCATCGTCATCGCCGGTGATGTCGCGCATCTGGATCGGCGGGCTGCCGTCATCCGGGATGATCAACTTCGCGAGGTCGAGATAAGTCACGTCCGGGTGGCCGGGAACGGCGCTGCCCGGTTCGGGAAAGCTGACGGTCTCTGCATCCGCGGTCGCCCACAGCCACGGCAACAGCAGGCAAGCGAACAGGAATCGACGCGGGACGGATGTCATGGAGTGCCCCCTTGGGAGCGTGCAGGCTAGCATGGCTGACGGCGACAAACAGCCGGATTGTCCGCAGCGCAATGAACTCAGTGGATCGGCACCAGCCCGGCGAGTTCGCGCATGTCGTCGAACAGGATGCCGCCGGCCGCGGCCAGCCCGTCGCGGTCTGAGAACGGATCGGCGTGGTAGGAGAACACGCGCATGCCGGCGGCGATGCCCGCCTGGGTGCCTGCGACGCTGTCCTCGATGACGATGCAGCCGTCCGGCGCGAACCCCATTGTCTTTGCCGCATGGAGGAAGAGGTCGGGGAAGGGCTTGCCGCGCCCGACCATGGTCGAGGAGAACATGGCGTGCTCGAACAGCGGCAAAAGCCCGGTCTGGCCGAGCGTGATATGCATCTTCGAGATCCGGGCCGAGGAGGCGACGCAATAGGCGATGCCGGCCGCGCGCACCTTCCCGATGAAGTCGCGAACATAAGGGATCGCCTCGACGCCATGCGCGAACAGGTCCGGCAGGCCGGCGTTCCAGCGTTCGACGAAATCGGTGCCGAGCCTGACCTCGGTCTCCGCCTCGATCTCTTTCTGCACCGAGGCCATGCTGCGGCCGGAGAAATGCTTGCGGCAATATTCGAATGTGGTTTGAAAGCCGGCCCCGGAGAGCCATTCGGCGAGGCGTTTGTTGGCAAGGTTCTCTGTGTCGACCAGAACCCCGTCGCAGTCGAAGATGACCAGCTTTGGAACTTGCATCAAGCGGTGCCGGTCGACCCGAAGCCGCCGGCGCCGCGTGTCGTGCCGCCGGCGAGCGAGCGTTCCTCGCTGGCGACCTGCGTCACCGCGGCAAACACGATCTGCGCGATCCGCATGCCGCGCGTCACCGCGAAATCCTCATCGCCGAGATTGACGAGCAGCACCTTCACCTCACCGCGATAGTCGCTGTCGATTGTGCCGGGCGTGTTGAGGCAGGTGAGGCCATGCTTGAAGGCGAGGCCGGAACGCGGCCGGACCTGGCCTTCCATGCCTTCCGGGATTTCCAGGATCAGTCCTGTCGGCACCAGCGCGCGCTTTCCCGGCAGGATGAGCAGCGGCCGGTCTTCCGGCACCGCGGCACGCAGATCCATTCCGGCAGCGCCTGAGCTTTCATAGGCCGGCAACGGCAAGCCCTCGCCATGCGGGAGCCTGACGAAACCGACGGTGGGGCCGATGACGGAGGAAGGATAGAC
>NZ_RZSC01000567.1:0-3942 GCF_003998155.1 Mesorhizobium sp. M1E.F.Ca.ET.063.01.1.1 | reverse complement strand
CGCGCTGACCATAGTTGATCGTGACACACAGCTCAGGCCGCAGCCACCAGGCGAGCGCCGACGAGTCCAAGCCACCGGAGAACAGCAGCATTCTCACCTCATGGAACTCCAGATCGCCTGGTAGATGGCAGTCGTGAAATCGTCTGTGATCAGGCAGCCGGTGCCTTCTAGCATTGTGAGGCTTTCGGGCCGCGGCGCTTCAGCCAGCACAACCACCGGAATTCCCAGATTTCGAGCGTATCCGACCTCGAAAAGAGTGCCCGCATCTTCCCCGTCGATGACCGCTAGGGCGGCATTACAAGACCGGAGGCCCTCCAGATCCTGTCCGGCGATGTACTCAGCACCTCCGTGCGAGCCTACCTCATGAATGGGCGAGAATGTTTGCCCGCCCAGCATTTCCAGACAGCCACGCATCTCATCGACGAGCCACCGCTGGGCCAGCGTGAAAAAGGGCGCCGCAATGTACACTCGACCGACCGCTCCCCCGGCAGGGTACGGCGCCAGCTCGTCGAGCCCTTCAAGAGAAAGCTGGGGCTCGCGCGTCGAGACGTAACAGGCAACGGCACGAGACGCGAAATCTGCCGCTTGCGCCGCGGGCCAATCCCTTTCGCCCCAAAGATGAGCGAACACCGCGCTGAAGATATCACCAGAGCCCAATTTGAAAACGGTCTCGGATCGGTATGCGGGCAACTGCACATTCCCGCCAGCTTGAATAACGACAGCTCCCAACGGGCCGCGTTTGACCACGACGACGTCGGCCTTGAAGCGATCACGCACGGTTTCGTATGACCAGATATCGCCGACGCCTTCACCAACGCCGTATTCGAGCTCTGCCTCGTTGAGGACGATCGCCAGTTCCTTTGCGGTGGAGCCGTTGGCGTGAAAGAGCAGCGCCGCCGAAGGATGCTGCGGGTCGTAGATCGCCCGCCTGGCACTGATGACGGCGTCACCCTCGACCATCCCGAAGCGCAGGACGACATCGCCATTAGCGGAAAGCGATTGGAGCTGTTTGCCAGGCGCGCCGACAAGCTCTGAAATCGAGAGTGGGTGAAAATAGTGGAAGCCGACGTTGGCAGTGATTTCTCGCAGATCGGTCGCCACGCCAAACCCCTGCATCGTCTGCCGGACATCTTCAGCCCAGCCAGTATAGGCGTAAGCCGTCAGGTGAGAGTGAGGTGAAAGCGCCGACAAGGCCACGGCGGCCCGCCCGGCTGATCCGAAAATACGCGACCAGTAAGGACGAACGCACTCTTCGCGGTACACGCCGCCGACAATGATCATGGCGTGCGGCCACCAATGACATGGCAGTGGCCGGAGCCGGTCTCTGTGACTTCCACGTTATAGCGAACGCCGGCTTGTAGGCATTCGAGGAAAGTTGCGTACTTCTCGAAAGCGTTGAATGATCCAACGATCATGCCATCAGACCTGATGGCTACAGCGACAGGGTGTCGATCACGGAACTCTATCCCTATCTCAAGAAAGTCACCCTTCTTCAGTCCAACCAGCGCAGGAAGTCGAATACCTTGCAGGTCAGTGTCGATGCGAATATCGCATCGATCCGCTCCTTCCACTGCCCCCAAGCCAAGGCCTAGCTTGCTGTTGCTCACTTTAGGCGCGCTCGAATGATCGGCGTTCCTGTCACTACCTGTCGGTATGCGCTTCCCAGCCATCGAATCAAGCCTCCCTATTCGAAGATTAGGAGGTCGGCCAATCGAAGGTAAATGGGTCAGCCGAACAGTATGCGCATATCCCGCCACATAATTGCGTCCAGAAGGGAGGCTCTGACCTGGATCGCCCGAGCGAATTCAAGGAATTTTTTTTCAAGCGCCTCATAATCTTTCGGGAGGCGGTATTTCGCGGGAAACAATCCCATCAGCTCACCAGCCCGAAGGACATGAATATCAAGAATAGCGACCTCGTCGCTGCCCAACCAGTTTCGCACAATCCAGGATGCTGTCTTCGGGCCAATCCCGGGCAATTCCATAAGCTGCCGGCGAAAAACTATAGGATCATCAGTTTCCGGTGGTCTGTCACGGATCGCATTCAACGCGACATGCAGCCGGTCAGCCCGCTGCCGCGGATATCGGTATCTGTGCTGCCTACCCTCGACCAGCAGCGGCATGCTGAGCAAATCCTCTATCTCCCGCCGGGAGGGAACCGGGTCTGCGGAAAATATGCCCGCTCCGTAGAGGTGCTCCCAAGCGGCGCGGTTCAGTTCCATTTTCACGCCGTATCCGCCGAGCAGACAGAAAGCCAAGTCTTCAGCCAGTGGCGTGCCTTTCGGGCTGATGTAGTCCTCGGGGTCATCGGCCTCGAACTCTGCCATTTTCGACCAGTACGCGGGACTTCCTGCCCAACCACTCATCCCAAAGCGAACGCCCGGAAGAACTTCGTCTTCCGGACCAAAGCGACCTGACGTTTCCGAACTAGCGGTCATGCGCGCAATTATATATGTATTACATATGCAAAGCAAGGTTGAGGACATTGCCCGCACGGTTGATCTCAAACGACGCGAGACCTCCATGACACAGACTGAACTAGCGGCGTGCCTCAATGTCGATCAAGGCCACCTGTCGAAAGTGCTTGCTGGAAAAAAGCCGATCTCAACGAAAATGCGGCTTCGTATGGCCAGTTTACTAAACTCCTGGCCGCCTCCGAGATCGGGCGATCTCGCACTCGAAGCCGAGCTCATCTCAGAGATACGCAAATCGCCGATCTTTCGAGAGTTCATCCGTGCAGCACTTAAAATACATAAACTATGACTTCATAGTATGCATTTTGAGTTCCGATACTGGGTTCCACCGCAGAGGAATGCGTGTGCGGACGATCTCAAAGAAAGGGAAGCAACCGTTTCTGTCGGAGGCGAGGTCTTGGAGGGCAGTAGAAGAACCATCTGCAAACCAGATTTCGCGAACCCTGGACGCCGTGAACCCGTTCGCATAACCGGATATTTTGTCAGCGAATCGTCGTCTCACTCGATACGATCACTGGCAGGCACAGCAACGACGCACTGGAACTCAGAGGGGTAGAGTTGAAACTTACACGTCTTGAAATTCGCAGTTTCCGAAACTTCAAACACTTGGATGTCCAGCTCGATGGAAGTGCCGTCGTTGTCGGCGAAAACCGTGTCGGAAAGAGCAATCTCCTTTACGCGCTCCGGCTGATCTTCGACCCGACGCTTCCAGACAGCGCCAGGCAACTTACTCTGGCAGATTTTTGGGACGGTGTTGGTACGCCCGGCGCAACCGACAAAATATTGATCTCGGTGGAAATTCGAGATTTCGAAACTGATCTCGACGTTTTGCGCGTCCTCACCGATTTCAGATTGGACACGGACGCGTCTATCGTTCGTCTCTGCTACGAGTTTCGTCCGCTCGCAAACCTGATGGGTGCTCCTACGTCCGACGATGACTACGAGTTCATCTGTTATGGTGGCGAGAGTGAAACGAAGACGTTTGGTCATGACGTTCGGCGACGGATAGTCATGGATTTGCTCCCGGCTCTCAGGGACGCCGAAGGCGACTTGTCGAACTGGCGGCGTTCTCCCATGCGGCCGCTGGTCGAAGCTGCGTTCGGAAGTGTCGACCGCGCAGACCTCGAAGCCATCAAGGAAGCGATCGAGACCGCGACTGAGGAGCTGACGAACTTCGCCGCGGTTGACGAACTGCAGCAGGATCTTCGTGGCCTTTTCCTGGAGCTCAGCGGCGCCAAGCAGGACATCAAACCGAGCCTTGGATTTGGAGCGACCGACATCGACCGCGTCTATCGTAACGTCAAGCTGCTCATTGACGATGGCAAGCGGACAATCTCAGACGCGAGCCTCGGTTCATCAAACATCGTCTTCCTGGCGCTGAAGGCATTGGAACTCAAACGCCAGATCGCGGAGAACAAACGAGATCACACACTTTTCGCCATTGAGGAACCAGAGGCGCATCTTCACCC
>NZ_RZSC01000566.1:0-3878 GCF_003998155.1 Mesorhizobium sp. M1E.F.Ca.ET.063.01.1.1 | reverse complement strand
TGCCGATCATCATGGACAAGGGCGCCGCCTACTACAAGGATTTCGGCATGGGCCGCTCGCGCGGCACGATCCCGATCCAGATCGCCGGCAACGTCAAGCATGGCGGGCTGTTCGAAACCGCCTTCGGCCTGACGCTGGGCGAGATCGTCGACAAGATCGGCGGCGGCACGGCTTCGGGACGTCCGGTGAAGGCGGTGCAGGTCGGCGGCCCGCTCGGCGCCTATTTCCCGCGCACGCTGTTCGACACGCCGTTCGACTACGAAGCCTTCGCCGCCAAGGACGGGCTGATCGGCCATGCCGGCATCACTGTGTTCGACGACACCGCCGACATGATGAAGCAGGCGCGCTTCGCCATGGAATTCTGCGCCATCGAAAGCTGCGGCAAGTGCACGCCCTGCCGCATCGGCTCGACGCGCGGCATGGAGGTTCTCGACAAGGTCGCGGCCGGCATCGAAGCGGAGAAGAACCTCGCTCTGGTCACCGACCTCTGCAACACGATGAAGTTCGGATCGCTCTGTGCGCTGGGCGGCTTCACGCCTTACCCGGTGATGAGCTCGATCACGCATTTCCCCGAGGATTTCAAGCCGGCGCCGGCGCGCGTGGCTGCCGAATAGGAGCTGGCAGATGAACATCAAAGCCGACTTCCCGACACTCATCGAAGAAATCGACTACGGAACGCCGGAGTCGAAAGCGACGAAGCAGGTCACGCTGACGGTCGACGGGCAAAGCATCACCGTGCCGGAAGGTACATCGATCATGCGCGCGGCGATGGAAGGCGGGGTCGAGATCCCGAAGCTTTGCGCCACCGACATGCTGGACTCCTTCGGCTCCTGCCGCGTCTGCCTGGTCGAGATCGAAGGCCGCGCCGGCACGCCGGCCTCCTGCACGACGCCTGTTGCCGAAGGCATCGTGGTGCGCACGCAGTCGGACCGGCTCGACGCCATCCGCCGCGGCGTCATGGAGCTCTACGTCTCCGACCACCCGACCGGCTGGAACGAGAAGGCCGGCACCGGCGCCAGCGAATTCGACGCGGTGGCGAAGTCGGTCGGGCTCTCCGAGAACCGCTACGGCGTCGAAGGCCGCAATCACGTCAAGGAAGAGAACGGCGTCGCGCCCGGCCATGGCTCGCTGGCGGTCGATTATATCGCCCGCGACGAATCCAATCCTTATTTCACCTACGACCCTGCACAATGCATCGTCTGCTCGCGCTGCGTGCGGGCCTGCGAGGAGGTGCAGGGCACCTTCGCGCTGACCATCGAGGGTCGCGGCTTCGAGTCGCGCATGGTCGCCGGCATGCATGAGGACTTCATCGCTTCCGAATGCGTGTCCTGCGGCGCCTGCGTTCAGGCCTGCCCGACCGATGCGCTGCGTGAGAAGACGGTGCTCGAGAAGGGCATGCCGGAGCGCTCGGCCGTCACCACCTGTGCCTATTGCGGCGTCGGCTGCTCGTTCAAGGCCGAAGTCAAGGGTGACGAGGTCATCCGCATGATGCCCTACAAGGACGGCAAGGCGAACCACGGCCATTCCTGCGTCAAGGGCCGTTTCGCTTATGGCTACGCCACCCATAAGGACCGCATCCTGTCGCCGATGATCCGCGAGAAGATTTCCGATCCGTGGCGCGAAGTGAGCTGGGAAGAGGCGATCGCCCATACTGCCAAGGAGTTCCGCCGCATCCAGTATCAGTATGGACGCAGCGCCATCGGCGGCATCACCTCCTCGCGCTGCACGAATGAGGAGACCTATCTCGTCCAGAAGCTGGTGCGGCAGGGCTTCCGCAACAACAATGTCGATACCTGCGCGCGCGTCTGCCATTCGCCGACGGGCTACGGCCTCGGCCAGACCTACGGCACCTCGGCCGGCACGCAGGATTTCGACTCGGTCGAATTCACCGATGTCGCCGTCATCATCGGCGCCAACCCCGTCTCCGCCCACCCGGTGTTCGCCTCGCGGCTGAAGAAGCGGCTGCGTCAGGGCGCCAAGCTGATCGTCATCGATCCGCGCCGGACCGAGATGGTGAAATCGGCGCATGTCGAAGCGGACTATCACCTGCCGCTCAAGCCCGGCACCAACGTGGCGGTGCTGACGGCGCTGGCGCATGTCGTCGTCACCGAGGGCCTGTTCAACGAAGCCTTCATCCGCGAACGCTGCGATTGGGCCGAGTTCCAGGACTGGGCGTCCTTCGTCGCTTTGCCGGAGAACAGCCCCGAAACCGTCGGCAAGCTTTCCGGCGTCGATCCGGAGCTGATCCGGGGTGCCGCGCGCCTCTACGCCAAGGGCGGCAATGGCGCGATCTACTACGGCCTCGGCGTCACCGAACACAGCCAGGGCTCGACCACGGTGATGGCGATCGCCAACCTCGCCATGGCCACCGGCAATATCGGCCGGCCAGGCGTCGGCGTGAACCCGCTGCGCGGCCAGAACAACGTGCAGGGCTCCTGCGACATGGGCTCCTTCCCGCATGAGCTGCCCGGCTATCGCCACATCTCCGGCGAGGCCGTGCGCGACATCTATGAGAGCCTGTGGGGCGTGAAGCTGGACGAAGAACCCGGCCTGCGCATCCCCAACATGCTGGATGCCGCCGTCGACGGTTCCTTCAAGGGCATCTACATCCAGGGCGAGGACATCCTGCAGTCCGACCCCGACACCAAGCATGTCGCCGCAGGGCTGGCCGCGATGGAATGCGTCGTGGTGCACGACCTGTTCCTCAACGAGACGGCGAACTACGCGCATGTCTTCCTGCCAGGCTCGACCTTCCTCGAGAAGGACGGCACCTTCACCAATGCCGAGCGCCGCATCAACATGGTGCGCAAGGTGCTGGAGCCGAAGGCGGGCTATGCCGACTGGGAGGCGACGCAGGAGCTTGCCCGCGCCATCGGGCTCGACTGGAACTACACGCATCCGTCTGAGATCATGGACGAGATCGCCAAGACGACGCCGAGCTTCGCCGGCGTGTCGTTCGAACTGCTCGACCGCGTCGGATCGGTGCAATGGCCGTGCAACGAGAAGGCGCCGCTCGGCACGCCGATCATGCATGTCGGCGGCTTCGTGCGCGGCAAGGGCAAGTTCATCCGCACCGAATATGTGGCGACCGACGAACGGACAGGTCCGCGTTATCCGCTGCTGCTCACCACCGGGCGGATTCTCTCGCAGTACAATGTCGGCGCGCAGACCAGGCGCACCGAGAATGTCGCGTGGCATGCCGAGGACCGGCTGGAGATCCACCCGCACGACGCCGAGAACCGCGGCATCCGCGACGGCGACTGGGTGCGGCTGGCGAGCCGTTCCGGCGAGACCACGCTGCGCGCGCTGATCACCGACCGCGTGTCGCCGGGCGTCGTCTACACGACCTTCCACCACCCGGACACGCAGGCCAACGTGATCACGACCGACTTCTCGGACTGGGCGACCAACTGTCCGGAGTACAAGGTCACCGCCGTGCAGGTGGCGCCGTCCAACGGCCCGACCGAGTGGCAGACGGAGTATAACGAGCAGGCGCGCCAGAGCCGCCGCATCGCCCCGCTGCAGGCGGCGGAGTAGTTTGTGTCGAGGCAAGAGCTTCAATCTTGACGGCTGATCGACCCCCACTCCGTCGAGCTTCGCTCGACACCTCTCCCCCGATCGACGGGGGAGAGGAAAGCGCGCGTACGACAGGCTCCCTTCCTCTCCCTCCGGAGGGGGGAGAGGTGGCGCTGCGAAGCAGCGACGGAGTGGGGGATGGCCTGGGAGAGCAATCGCCCGTTGAAGCAAGACGCTTCCTAAGTGAAATGGCCGGCAGGCCAAAGGTTGGCGCCTCGTGACCCGCCCTCCTGTCTCTCAGATCTCTCGTCTCGCGCATCGCGCCGGCGGCACCGCGGCCGCGAACCGCATGGTGCCGGAGG
>NZ_RZSC01000565.1:0-3964 GCF_003998155.1 Mesorhizobium sp. M1E.F.Ca.ET.063.01.1.1 | reverse complement strand
ACCCTTGGCAAGGGCCTGCGTCAACTGCGCGGGGTCGATGTCGCCGTCGCTCGGATCGTAGAGCGCGCCCTTCAGGTCATGCGTCTCGATGAAGGGGTAGCGGCGCTTGATCTCTTCGAGGCCGACGACGTCGATGTCCATGCCCTGGTAGCGGCCCATGCCCCTGGCGCGCTGGAACTCCTGCATGCGCTCCTTGGTATGGGCGAGCCTCAGCGAGCCGGTGACATGGTAGTTCATCGGATAGTCGACCGCCTCCGCGAGGCCGCGGTAGAGCTCGGTCGAATAGCGCTGCATGTTCATCAGCGACCAGGACGAGGAGAAGGTCGGCACGTTGCCGGCGGCATGCCAGGTCGAGCCGGAGGTCAGCTCGTTCTTTTCAAGCAGCAAGCAGTCGGTCCAGCCGGCCTTGCAGAGGTGGTAGAGCGACGAGGTGCCGACGACGCCGCCCCCGATGATCACCACGCGCGCCGTGCTCGGCAAACCGGCCATGTTTCTTCCTCCCAAGCTTTAACTCAATACACCGGCGGCGAAACCACCCAGATGACGACCGCCGGCTCGGCGCCTGGATTGCGCCAGCGAAACGGCTTGCCTTCGAAACGGAAGCTGTCGCCTTCGCCAAGCTGGTGCCAGACACCGCCGATCTCGATCTCGAAAGTGCCCGACGCGACATAACCCGCTTCTTCCGTCGGACGGCGCGCTTGGGTCTTCAGTTCCGCGCCTGGCGCGAAGACCGAGCGCAACATCTCGAAGCTACCGCCGAGGTCAGGCGACAGAAGCTCCTCCGCGAGTCCCGATTCGCTTGTGCCAAGCGAGCGGCGGCTGCCGGCGCGCACAACCACGCCACGCTCCTTCTCGGCAGGCACATCATGGCTGAAGAACAGGCTAAGTGGCACGCCGAAGAGCTCGGCGAAGGCCCTGAGGTCGCCGAGCGAAGGGATCGACAGGCCGCGCTCGACCTGGCTGATCCAGCCGACCGAGCGGCCGAGTTTCAAAGCGATCTCGGCAAGCGTCAGCCCGCGCGCCTTGCGCAGCGCGCGAATATCGCCGGCCAGCAGCCGTTCGCCATTATCCTGTTCCGATCTGACAGCGGTCGAGGCCAATCGCGTCTCTGTCCGAAATTGAGCGTGAAAAAATCTGAACGATTTTCATGAGAAAGCAAGCCCATGAAAAAATCAAGTGGATTTTCATGAAACACAAGATTTGCTTGCGTGATTTTGGCGGTTGATGCAAAGGCTCGCCTACGAACGGCGGGTGGGGCGTCCGGTCGGGACCAGTTTAGTTTTTGTGTCTGCGGATGGTCGTTGCGGAAACCGGATTCCGGCCATGCCTGAAGGGACGGCCCATGCTGGATAAGAATAGCCGGATGGCGCTCGATGCGGCGACCGTCGACGAGGCGATCACCTCGCGCCGGTCCGTGCGCGCCTTTTTGCCCGACATGGTCGACGACAGCACGATCCGCGATATCCTGGCGGTGGCGGCGCGGGCGCCGTCGGGCACCAACATGCAGCCCTGGCGGGTCTATGTGACCAAGGGCGAGGTCAAGCAGCGCATCAGCGACGCGATCCTCGATTCCGGCATCCGTGCCGAGAAGGCGGAATGGGACGAGTACCGCTACTATCCCGACCAGTTCTTCGAGCCTTATCTCAGCCGGCGCCGCGCCAACGGCTTCGGTCTCTACGGCGCGATCGGCATCGGCCGGCGCGAAGTCGACAAGATGCGGGCGCAGCATGACCGCAACTTCATCTTCTTCGACGCGCCGGTCGGCATGATCTTCACGGTCGACCGGCGGCTGAACAAGGGATCATGGATCGACTACGGCATGTTCCTTCAGAACATCATGGTCGCGGCGCGGGGCAGGGGGCTGCATACCTGTCCGCAGGCGGCCTTCGCGCCTTACCACCGGCAGATTCGTCCAGTGCTCAACATTCCCGACGAGGAAGTCGTCGTCTGCGGCATGGCGCTTGGCTATGAGGACAACTCGAAGCCCGAGAATGAATTCCGCACCGACCGCGCGCCGCTCGAGGACTGGGTGACGTTCGCGGAATAGTGCCGGCGCGGACCGAAGCCTTACCTGTTAGTGCACCTCGTAGCCGACTTCCTCGCTGGCGTGGCACAAGGCCTTCCAGAACGAGCGCGCGAAGGAACGGAACACATAGATGTCGAACTGGTCGGCGCCGCTGCGCTGGATCTGTGCGAAGACGTCGTGATGATTGGTCGAGCGGCCGGCACCCAGCGGAAAGGCTGGCAAGGCGAAGTCGATGGCGAAGAATTTCGCCATCACCCACTCCGCTTTCGGCCCGGCGATACGGATCGCGGTGCGGCCATGCGAGAGGTCGGTAAGCGTGCCGATGGAGGGAGTGATCACGCCCGTGAACGCGGAAGCCAAGCCCTCGGTTTCGTCGACCACGGTGAATTTGCCCGGTGCGAAGCCGAATGCCGACTTCATGCCGTTGGTGACGCCGCCCCCGGCGCCATCCGGCAGAGCAAGGCCTGTAACCTTGTATATGCCGGACATCAGCCGCTTCTCTTCACCCGGCCAGGCCGCGAGCTGCAGGATCGAGCCTGGTCGCGTCTCGGACAGGATGACGTCGACGCCATGCTCGAAATTGCCATGTGAGCCCGGGTGATAGGCCGGCTCAAGCGGCGATTGGCGCTCAACCATGCATGCGGCTCCCGTCCGGATCGTAGAAATGATTGGAAACGATCTCGATCGGTCCAAACCGGCTGCGAAGCGGGTCGGAGACGAAGGCGCGCGTACCGTGGCGCGCCTTGCCATCCTTCACCAGCGCCAGCGCGATGTATTTGCCGAGCGCCGGCGAATAGCAGCAGGCCGTGATATGGCCGATCGAATCGTGCGGGTTCTCTTCGTCCAATTCCTCGACGATATGCGCGCCGCCGTTGAACGGGCGGTTGTCGAGCGAGATCAGGCCGACAAGCTGTAGCCGCTCCGGCGAGATCAGGCCTTCGCGGTCCATCATGGCCGAGCCGATGAAGGGCTTCTTTTTCGACAGCATCCAGTCGAGATGGAGGTCGCGCGCAGTGGTGCGGCCGTCGATCTCCGCGCCGGTGACGTGGCCCTTCTCGATGCGCATCGTGCCCAGCGCCTCGAGCCCGTAGGTGACCAGGCCGAACGGCTTGCCGGCCTCGATCAGAGCCTCCCAGACGCGCGTGCCGTAGCCGGCGCCGGAATAGACCTCGAAAGCCATCTCGCCGGAGAAGGAAAGGCGGCAGATCATCACCGGCACGCCGGCGATCTCACCACGGACGATGCCCATGAAGGGAAGCGTCGCGTTGTCGACGGCGGTGCCGGTAACGCAGGCGGCAAGGATGGCTCGGGCCTTCGGACCGCCGATCGCGGCACCCGCCCATTCGTCGGTGACCGAAGTGACGGTGACCTTCAGCTCCGGCCAGATGACGTCGAGGAAATATTCCAGATGCTGCATCACCTTGCCGGCATTGGCGGTGGTGGTAGTCATCAGGAATTCCTGCTCGCCGAGCCGCCACGTGGTGCCGTCGTCGAAGGCGAGCCCATCCTCGCGCAGCATCAGGCCGTAGCGGGCCTTGCCGACCGCGAGCGTCGAAAACATGTTGGTGTAGACGCGGTCGAGGAATTCCGCCGCATCCGGGCCCTGAACGGCGATCTTGCCGAGCGTCGAGACGTCGACGATACCGGCGCTCTCGCGCGTCGCCCTGGCCTCGCGCACATAGGCCTGCTCGACCGTTTCGCCGGCGAGGCCGTAGATCATCGGGCGATACCAAAGGCCGGCCGAATACATGGTCGCGCCGTTGTCGATGTGCCAGTCATGCATCGGCGTCAGCCGCTCGGGCTTCAAGTCGCCGAAGCGCTCGGCCGCCAGTGAGCCGATCGATACCGCCGTATAGGGTGGCCGGAAGCGCGTCGTGCCGACTTCCGGGATCGGCTTGCCGAGCGCTTCGGCGACTTGAAGCCCGAGCGGCTGACGCC
>NZ_RZSC01000564.1:0-3976 GCF_003998155.1 Mesorhizobium sp. M1E.F.Ca.ET.063.01.1.1 | reverse complement strand
GAATGATTGAACGGGTCGAGCGGGCCGGCTTCGAGCGCGATGAAATTCTGGTCGTCGAGCACGAATCCGATGATCTTGACGCTGCCGGCGGGGCCGCTTGGATTGTCCGCCGCCACGTCCGTGGTGCGGCCGATCGCCGAGTTGGGAATGGTGGCGACATAGAATTCCACCGCTTGCCGCGCGTCCTTTTCGAACCACAGATGCGAGGTGACCTTGGCCATGCTGGATCTCCTTCCTGTCTGACAACGACCGAAGGACGTTCGAGTTTCGCCCGGTCCGACAGGCTTGTCGTTCACCGAGCATTGTTCTGCCCGCCGCGCTAGACAGTGCTATCAGTCGGCATCGAAAAGGATGCACAATGGACGCGACCGCACTCAAGGCCATGCAGGCGCCGCTGAAGGAGGCTTACCGCCAGGACGCCGCCAAGGCCGTGATCACGCTCAGGGCGCGCGGAACGCTCGACGACCGGTCGATCACCTGCAAGGTGGAGACGGGCAGGGCGCTTGCCGTGGCGGGGCTGCATCCGGCCACCGGCGGCTCAGGGCTGGAGCTCTGCTCGGGCGACATGCTGCTCGAGGCGCTGGTCGCCTGCGCCGGCGTGACGCTTAAGGCGGTGGCGACGGCGCTTGAGTTCACGCTCGGCAACGCCACCGTCGTGGCCGAGGGCGATCTCGATTTTCGCGGCACGCTCGGCGTCGCCCGCGACGCGCCGGTCGGCTTCCGCGAGATCCGGCTGAAATTCCACCTCGACACCGACGAACCCCAGGAGCGCATCGATTCGCTCTTGAAGCTCACCGAGCGCTACTGCGTCGTGTTCCAGACGATCAACAACAAGCCGGCGTTGAGTGTGAGCGCCAGCTAATTTCCCCCCTCGAGGGGGAGATGTCGCCGAAGGCGACAGAGGGGGTCGTCTCACGTAGAGTGCCAGCGTCGTCTGATGTCGGAAGGAGTTGGCGCTTCAGGCGCGGCGACCCCCTCTGGCCGCTTCGCGGCCATCTCCCCCTCAAGGGGGGAGATCAGCTCGCGCTACTGCGCGGAGGGCTCCTCGGCATCCCCCTCGTCGGTGAAGGGCGAGGCGCTCGGCACGCATTGCACGGCCCAGCCCTGCGGCGTCGGCTGCTTCTGATATTCGGTGATGGCGTTGGTGCACTGTTCGCGGGTGTCGAAGGTGCTGGGCAGCACCACCATGCCGCCTTGCGGGCCGGCGATCACCAGATACCAGACCAACGCTACGCTGGGGGTGGCAGCCATGGGTATTCCTCACTTTGCTGGATGTGGGAGTCGCGTCGATCCTAGCAACTCCCCTCGGGCGGCGAAAGCAGGGCGGCGGAACACGCTTCCGCCACCCCGTTCACAGAGCCGTGAAGAGGGCTTTCGCCAGGCAGGCTCAGTCGACCACGACGCGTTTTTGAACTCGAGTTATTCCGGCTGCCGGTAGGCGACGAAGCGGTTGTGCTTGGCCTGGAAGATCAAGCCGGTCTCCTTCAGCGCCGGGCTTGCCAGCGGCACGATGCGCCTGGCGACCTCGGAGGGATGCGGCAGCGTCTCCGGATCCTCGCCGGGCATCGCCTGGGCGCGCATGGCCGTGCGGGTGGCGCCCGGATCGGCGGCGTTGACGCGGAGCGGCAGGCTCTCGGTTTCATGCGCCCAGGAGCGCATCATCGTCTCGACCGCGGCCTTTGAGGCCGCGTAGGGCGCCCAGAAAGCGCGCGCCGAGTGCGCCGCGTTTGAGGACATGATGATCGCGCGGCCGGCGTCGGAGAGCCTGAGTAGCGGGTCGACCGAGCGGATCAGCCGCCAGGTCGCGGTGACGTTGATGGTCATCACCTTCTCGAAGGTCTTTGCCTCGACATGGCCGATCGGCGAGACAACGCCGAGGATGGCTGCGTTCGCCACCAGAATGTCGAGCTTGCCCCAGCGCTCGTGGATCGCGCCGCCCAGCCGGTCGATGCCGGCCATGTCGGTGAGGTCGAGCGGCACCAGCGTCGCCTGTCCGCGGCCATCGGCCTTGATCTGATCGTCGAGTTCTTCCAGCCCGCCCACGGTGCGGGCGACAGCGATCACATGGGCGCCTGCCGCGGCCAGTTCCTTGGCGATGAAATAGCCGATGCCGCGCGAGGCGCCGGTGACGACTGCCACGCGGCCGGAAAGGTCGAGGGTCATGTGAAAGCTTTCGTAAGGTGGGCGCGAGACACCCCCCTCTGCCCTGCCGGGCATCTCCCCCTCAAGGGGGGGAGATTGGATTTCACCGGCGCCGGCGCTTTTCTCGCAGCCTTCGAGATTGGCGAAAGCGATGGCGACATCTGATCTCCCCCCTTGAGGGGGAGATGTCCGGCAGGACAGAGGGGGGTAACTTGGCAAAGGCAAATGAAAGTCCGGCGCGCCCCTACGACCCGCTCGACGCCAGCAGCGACAGCGTGCGCACATTGTCGTGGCCTTCGAAGTCGAGCAGGCGAGTGGGGTACTGGCCTGTGAAGCAGGCGTCGCAGAATTGCGGCTGGTCGTTGTCGCGGCGCGCCTCGCCGACGGCGCGGTAGAGCCCGTCGATCGAGAGAAATCCGAGCGAATCGACGCGGATGAACTCGGCCATCTCCTCGACCGACATGCGCGAAGCGAGCAGCTTCGATTTCTCCGGCGTGTCGACGCCGTAGAAGCAGGATGCGCTGGTCGGCGGCGAGGCGATGCGCATATGCACTTCCTTGGCGCCGGCGTCGCGCACCATCTGCACGATCTTCTGGCTGGTGGTGCCGCGCACGATGGAATCGTCGACCAGCACCACGCGCTTGCCCTCGATCATGCGGCGGTTGGCGTTGTGCTTGAGCTTCACGCCCATATGGCGGATGGAATCGCCGGGCTGGATGAAGGTGCGGCCGACATAGTGGTTGCGGATGATGCCGAGCTCGAAGGGAATGCCCGCGGCCTGGGAAAAGCCGATCGCGGCCGGCGTGCCGGAATCCGGCACCGGCACCACGATGTCGGCCTCGACCGGGTTTTCCTGCGCAAGCTCCGCGCCGATGCGTTTGCGCACCTCATAGACATTGCGGCCCTCGACCGAGGAATCCGGCCGGGCGAAATAGACATATTCGAAGATGCAGAAGCGGGTCTTCTGCGGCTCGAACGGGAACAGGCTCTCGATGCCCTTGGAGGTGACGACCACCATTTCGCCGGGCTTGATGTCGCGCACGAAGCGGGCGCCGATGATGTCGAGCGCGCAGGTCTCGGAAGCGAGGATCCAGGCGCCGTCGAGATCGCCCAGCACCAGCGGGCGGATGCCGAGCGGGTCGCGGCAGCCGATCATCTTCTTGGCCGTCAACGCCACCAGCGAGAAGGCGCCTTCGACCTGGCGCACCGCGTCGATGAAGCGCGAGTTGAGATCGCGCTCTTTGCTGGTGGCGACCAGATGCAAGAGCGTCTCGGTATCGGAGGTCGAGGAGAAGATAGAGCCCTGCTTCTGCAATGCGCGCTGCACGGTGAGCGCATTGGTGAGGTTGCCGTTGTGGGCGACAGCGAGACCGCCTTCGGCGAGCTCGGCGAAGAAGGGCTGGACGTTGCGCAGGCCGGCGCCGCCGGTAGTGGCGTAGCGGGTATGGCCGATGGCGCGGTTGCCCTGCAGGCTGTCGATCACGCGCTGTTTGGTGAAGGTGTCGCCGATGAGGCCGACATGGCGTTCGACATGGAACTGTGTGCCATCATAGGAGACGATGCCGGCCGCTTCCTGGCCGCGATGCTGCAGGGCGTGGAGCCCGAGCGTGACGATGGCCGCAGCGTCCTGCCGGCCGAAAATGCCGAATACGCCGCATTCGTCGTGGAAATGGTCGTCGGCCTCGGCGGAAAGGACTTTGCCTGCGTCTGCCGTTGAGTCTGCCATTTGGTGCTCAAGCTCCGCTAAAGCCGCCATATAGGGCGATCGCCCGTCGAACGCAACGCACGCGATGCCGCATTCATAAAATGCTTTAGGCCAGCGCCGCGCCTGTCT
>NZ_RZSC01000563.1:0-4000 GCF_003998155.1 Mesorhizobium sp. M1E.F.Ca.ET.063.01.1.1 | reverse complement strand
GATGTGGGTGGATTGAGGCCGGCCGCCGGCCAATCTTAGTCGCCGGCCTTTGCCAGATCCGCCAGCGCCTCTCCGGTCAGCCGGAAGAACTGCTTCTCCGACTGCCTTATGCCGCCAAGGCTGTCGTAGAAGGTGAGCAGCCGCTGGTTCTCGCGATCCGCCGTCCAGTCGACGCGGCCATGGCCGCGCTCAAGGGCGGTGCGCGCCAGAGCCTGCATCAGTAGGCGTCCAGCGCCGCTGCCTCGACTGGCTTTCGAAACGAACAGCTCCTTGAGAAAGAAGCCGCCTCGCAGGCCCGGCCCCGGATAAATCGTCGAGAAGATTGCGAAACCGACGATCCTGTCCGTTTCCGCGACAAGGATCTCCACGCCTGCCGGCAGGCCAGCGAGATCGGCAAGGATTGTTTCGAACGATGGGCACGGCACATGATAGTGCCGCTGCATCTCCACGAAAAGCTGTGCCAACCCCGCATTGTCGGCGACGACATGTGGCCGCACTGCAAGTGGAGCCGTCACGGTTTCGCACTCGACTGCCATCCGGTCACTGTCTCGAAGAAAATGGTCGCGATTGGCCGCTCAGGCCGAGGCACGCGCCTCGGCAAGCGCCTTGAGATCGGCCGGCTTCAGTTCGACGGACTCGCCGCAGCCGCAAGCCGAGCTCTGGTTCGGGTTCTTGAAGGTGAAGCCGGTGCGCAGCGTCGTCTGCTCGAAATCCATCTCGGTGCCGAGCAGGAAGAGAGCGGCCTCAGGCGCAACATAGACATGCGCGCCGTCGCGCTCGACATGGTCATCCTTGGCGCTCGGCTCGGTGACCAGGTCGATCGTGTATTCCATGCCGGCGCAGCCGCCTTTCTTGATGCCGAGGCGAATGCCATGCGCATTCTCGCGCGTGGCGACGATCTCGCGCACGCGGTCGGCGGCCTTGTCGGTCATCGTGATGACGGCGAAGCGTCCCATGTCATTCTCCACGTTCGCGCGGGTTCAAGGCCCGCGGAATGAGTCTGTCCTTAAGATGGTGAAATTTCACCTCTGCTGCAAGCCAACCAGTCCTTGTCGGGTTGTCGCTTAATACCACCCGACCGCGACCTGCGCTTCTTCCGACATGCGGTCCGGCGTCCACGGCGGGTCGAACACCATGTTGACTTCGACGCCTGAAACGCCCTCGACGGCGCCGACGGCGTTCTCGACCCAGCCCGGCATTTCGCCGGCCACCGGGCAGCCCGGCGCGGTCAGCGTCATGTCGATCTTGACCGAGCGGTCGTCCTCGATGTCGATTTTGTAGACGAGGCCGAGCTCATAGATGTCGGCGGGGATTTCCGGATCGTAGACCGTCTTCAGCGCCGACACGATGTCGTCGGTCAACCGCGCCAGCTCGTCGGCGGGGATCGCCGAGGCCGAGACGACGCCGTTCCCGGCGGTTTCCGCTGCGGTCTCTGCGGTGGTGCTCACATCGTCCATGGTCGTCACCCGAAGAACTTTCGCGCCTTTTCCAGCGCATCGGCCAAAGCGTCGACTTCGGCCCTGGTGTTATACATGCCGAACGATGCCCTGCATGTGGAGGTCACGCCGAAGCGTTTCAACAGCGGCTGGGCGCAATGGGTGCCCGCCCGCACTGCCACGCCCTGCCTGTCGATCACCATCGACACGTCATGGGCATGGATGCCCTGCAATTCGAACGAGATGATGGCGCCCTTGCCCGGCGCGTCGCCGAAGATGCGCAGCGAGTTGATCGCGCGCAGCCGCTCATGCGCGTAATTCTTGAGGTCCGCCTCATGCGCGGCGATGCGTTCGCGGCCGACCTTCTCCATGTACTCGAGCGCCGCGCCCAGCCCTATCGCCTGCACGATCGGCGGCGTGCCGGCCTCGAAACGGTGCGGCGGCTCGTTGTAGGTGACGATGTCCTGCGTCACCTCCTCGATCATCTCGCCGCCGCCCATGAAGGGGCGCATCTCTTCCAGCATATGCTTCTTGCCGTAGAGCACGCCGATGCCCGACGGGCCGTAGACCTTGTGGCCGGTAAAGACGAAGAAATCGCAGTCGAGATCCTGCACGTCGATCGGCATGTGCACGGCGCTCTGGCTGCCGTCGACGAGTACGGGAATTCCACGCGCGTGGGCGATGCGCACGATCTCCTTGATCGGCGTCACCGTGCCCAGCGCGTTGGACATGTGGGTGATGGCGACGAGCTTGGTGCGGTTGGTCAGCCGCTTCTCGAATTCCTCGATGTGGAAGGCGCCGAGATCGTCGACCGGCACCCAGACGAGCTTCGCGCCCTGCCGCTCGCGGATGAAATGCCAGGGCACGATGTTGGAGTGGTGCTCCATGATGGAGAGCACGATCTCGTCGCCCTCGCCGATCCTCGGCATGCCCCAGCCATAGGCGACCGTGTTGATCGCCGAGGTGGTGTTGGAGGTGAAGACGATGTTGTCGGTGCTCGGCGCATTGAGGAAGTGGCGCACCGTCTCCCGCGCCTTCTCATAGGCATCCGTGGCGGCATTCGACAGGAAATGCAGGCCGCGATGGACGTTGGCATATTCCTGGGAATAGGCATGCTGGATCGTGTCGAGCACCACCTGCGGCTTCTGCGCCGAGGCGCCGTTGTCGAGATAGACCAGCGGCTTGCCGTAGACCTGCCGCGACAGGATCGGGAAGTCGCGGCGGATCGCCTCGACGTCGTAGGGAGTGGTTTCGATCTTCTGGTCCATTTCGAAGTCCTTGCCGGCCGTGGCCGCGATCCTTCCAACACCCCTCATCCGACCGAGCTTCGCTCGGCCACCTTCTCCCACAAGGGGAGAAGGTCTAGCGCCTTACCTTCTCCCCTTGTGGGAGAAGGTGGATTGGCGCGTAGCGCCAAGACGGATGAGGGGTGCGGTCGAGGCCAAGCCTCGACCGCTTTTCACCCGTGCGTCAAAAACCAGCCGTCTAGCCGCGCCTCCAGCGCGTCGACCAGCGCCTCGTCGTCCAGTTCCTCGATCACTTCAGCCACGAAGGCCTTCACCAGAAGGCCCCGCGCCGTCTTCTCGTCGATGCCGCGCGCCATCAGGTAGAACAGATGGTTGTGGTCGATCTCTGTGACGGTGGCGCCATGGCCGCAGACGACGTCATCGGCGAAGATCTCCAGCTCGGGCTTGGTCGAGAACTCGCCGTCGTCCGACAGAAGCAGCGTGTTGCAGGCCATCTTGGCGTTGGTCTTCTGGGCGTATTGATGCACGTTGATGCGCCCCTGGAAGACGCCGCGCGCCTTGCCGGTCACCACATTGCGCATCACTTCCGTCGAGGCCGTGTGCGGCACCGTATGGTCGAGCACCATCGTGGTGTCGGTGTGCGTGTCGCCGGCCAGAAGGTTGATACCGCGCAACTTGAAGTCGGCGCCCTCGCCTGTCGTCCTGACGACGACCTCCTGGCGCACCAGTCTGCCGCCGGCATTCATGATGAACAGCGTCAGCTTCGCGTCCCTGCCGATATGCGCCTTGAACTGGGCGAGATGCGTGGCCGTGTCCGGCTGCTCCTGCACGATCAGCCAGGTCACCTCGGCGCCCTCGTCGAGAACGAGCTGGCTCACTGAGCTGACGAGGGCATCGCCGCCTTCGCCCGCCTGGCGCTCGACGATGTTCGCCTTGGCGCCGGCGCCGACACGCGTCAGCAGCCGCACATGCGCCTGGCCGCCGGACTGCAGATTTTGCAGTTCGATCGGCTTTTCCAGTTTCGTGCCGGCGGCGATATCGACGAAATAGCCGTCGGCGACGAAGGCGGTGTTCAGCGCGCCGATCGCGTCATCGGCTCCATAAGGATCAAGCCCGGGCGCGACACTGCCGTCGGTGAGCTTTTCCAACAGGCGCTGCACCATGACGCCCTCGATCACAGGCAGCTTCGTCTGCGAAACACCGCCCAGCACCGGCAGCACGGCGGAACCGTCGAGAACGGGCTCGAGCGCCTTCGCGACCGCCTCGGCCTCGAAGGCCGGCACCGAGGTCAGCAGCCGGCGCAGATCCGTATAGTGC
>NZ_RZSC01000562.1:0-4004 GCF_003998155.1 Mesorhizobium sp. M1E.F.Ca.ET.063.01.1.1 | reverse complement strand
GACCTTCACCTTCACCGGGTTGCTGGTGCAGGCGCAGACCAGCGTGCCGCCGGTAAAGGATGCGCTCTCCTTGGGCAGCCCATTGTCGATCTTCGGATGCAGTTTCTCGGCCATTCGTCCTTCCTCCCATGTTTCGGTCATGCCGACCCTGTGTCGATGACCACCCTCTTTTTCCATGAAGTGCACCTTCAGCAGACGATGCACCTCGCTCAAGCTCCTCCTCAAAAATCTGCCATGCACGAGATAGGAGATTTCATCTTTGGCGCGATCGATTTCATTCAGATCGATCTCGACCTGCTTGTTGTCCCGAAAACTGCGCCACAAGTCCTCGCCGAAGTTCCGTATCCGATGGATCGTCGACTTCTCGTGGTCGATGAAGCGAATCCGAACCTCCTTCACCTAGTAAACCACCACACTCCTGATCGACTTGCCCTCATGCATGAGGTCGAAGCCCTTGTTGATGTCCTCGAGCTTCAGCGTGTGGGTGATCATCGGGTCGATCTGGATCTTGCCCTCCATGTACCAGTCGACGATCCTCGGCACGTCGGTGCGGCCGCGCGCGCCGCCGAAGGCGGTGCCCGTCCAGGTGCGGCCGGTGACCAACTGGAAGGGCCTTGTCGAGATCTCCTGGCCGGGGCCGGCGACGCCGATGATGACCGACTTGCCCCAGCCGCGATGCGAGGCTTCCAGCGCCTGGCGCATCACCTTGGTGTTGCCGGTGCAGTCGAAAGTGTAGTCGGCGCCGCGCTTGGTCATGTTGACGAGGTGCGGGACGATGTCGCCGTCGATCTCCTTCGGATTGACGAAATGCGTCATGCCGAACTTCTCGCCCCAGGGCTTCTTGTCGTTGTTGACGTCGACGCCGATGATCATGTCGGCGCCGGGAAGGCGAAGGCGAAGGCGAAGGCGATCGGTTCGCTTCGGTCGCTGTCGTGTGGTCAGGAAGACTGGCCTTCGCTCTGCGCCTTCTGCTGACGGCTCATGACGCGGTGGTTCATCTTCTCCATGGCCTCGGGGCTGCCGTCGTTAAACGTTCCGAACCAAGCGTCGACGTTCATGATACCCCCCCCGCCATAATTGCACTCGAAATAGCGGTGATGGAGATAGTGGTAGTAGTCTTCCATCCGAATCTCGATGCCGTCCTTGATGACGACCTTCTCAAAGCCCGTGTGGGATTGAGCTGGCGCGAGGCTCGAGTGTATCATTTGGAACATCGCATGGATCGGATTCGAGGGAACGATCCAATGAATCAGAACACCCGAAAAATAGAGGATGTGCTCAATTGGGTGCATAGACAGTCCCGACCACGGCCCGACATTGACATTTGCGTGATGGACAGAATGCACCCACCGGTACAGGAACGGCCAGTGGATCGGCCGGTGGATAAGGTAAAAGTGAACATTCCGGGATAGAGGGATCGCAAACAAAACCGCCAAGCAGTAGATTGGATGTTCGTTAAACGACACGTAGGGGATATATCCGTTTGCGAACATCCACCACGTCAGAACCTCATAGGCAGTCCAGATCGGCACCGCACCGACAAAGGTCCAAAATAAATTATCCAGAAGCTGATTCTTGAACAGGAAGTTCGGGTTATTGCGGGCCAGCCAGCGGCCATTATACTTGCGATCGAACCCTTGGCTCTTCTTGACATAAAGAGGAACATGCAGGCAGCTGGAGAATACGATTAGAAGCGCACAGTTGCGCGCGAATATGAAAGCGATCCAGTCCCATCTGAGCGTCTTCATCGTTTCCATGCTTGGCGTCAGGTAGACCAAAACAAGGATGGAAACCGCTATGTAGACGAGAGTCCACGGTACAAGATAGAAGTACAACCACTTCACGATCCCAACCGGGCTGATCGGCCACAATTTCGGCAACCCTTTCAAGAAATGATCAGGCTGCCATTCGGTCCGGCGCTCCTTGTCTGCATTTCCCCCCTTGTTTCGAGTTGCCGCGAGATTGTTCGTTGCCATTGTTACTCCCCTTCATCTTTGCCTAGCTCTAGCGAACAGCGATGTAGACGCGCCCGCCTTCTACTTTGACTGGATGAGTTTTGAGGTTAACGCAGGCCGGCGGACCTTTTGTCTGGCCCGTCACATAGCTGAAACGGCCCATATGTTTAG
This sequence comes from Mesorhizobium sp. M1E.F.Ca.ET.063.01.1.1, assembly GCF_003998155.1. NCBI lineage: Bacteria > Pseudomonadati > Pseudomonadota > Alphaproteobacteria > Hyphomicrobiales > Phyllobacteriaceae > Mesorhizobium > Mesorhizobium sp. M1E.F.Ca.ET.063.01.1.1. Next base: position 1,878 of record NZ_RZSC01000562.1, on the reverse strand, counting down.
GGCACTCTATTTCATTTCCCATGACCAAACCATCGGCGAGATGGACCCGTTCATGGGTGCAAAGTCCGTCGGTTGCGTAATACCGGTCGTCACCAGAACGGTAGATCGCATAGGTCTTACCGGCGTGATCGAATCGGATGACTCCTTCTTCTTCGATGTCGTCCACGCTGCAGGCGTCGGCCCAATTTTCCAGCATCAACACGTTCCGAAAACTTCTAGCAAACTTGATCGGCAGAGCAGAGCCATGGAAAGCAGAGCCATTGAAAACACGTTCACGAATAGGCCTTGATAGTTGAGACGCGCGGCTTTCTTTCAGCCTCCCGGGCTGCAACAACCGAAGACCGGCGGCGTCGGATTGCGGGAGTATTAGTGTCCATTCGAGCCTCACCCGCGACGGCGGAACGACCGGCATCCCGCATAAAAACCCGTGGCGCCGCCGTCTGAGAAGGCGTGCCTGACGTAATCCAGATGATGATACGCGCCGGCAATTTGGCTGAGAAGGTGCAAACGGTTTCGCTGGTCATAAAGCCAGCTTATGTCCAAGTCCCTCAGGCGCAAGCTTTTGCGGTCCAAACGCCCCCAGTGGTGGCCACTAGCGCCACCGCCGCCGATACCAATGCCTTCTCCGGGCGCCGGTAGCGTTCAAACAACTCCGTCGAGAACCGGCCGCGATCTTGCGGAACGCGAAGTTCCAACACGCTAACCCACGTCACAAGCTTGCGGTGACAATAGCCGGAACGACAATGCAGAGTTGGTGGTGGCAAGCCGCTAGGCCTTGTTTGTCAAACACCATAAGAGCCGTCCTCACGCAAGCCGGCGCCGACGAAAAAGCTTGCGCGACGGATTGGACCGTCTTCACCATATTGAAGGCTATCCGCAGCCGCTAGCTGGAAAATCGTTCTCGTCGGAGGCGATAAACGCGAACCATCCAGCTTCCCCTTGATCAGCCTTGAGGACGCATCAGCAGATTTCAAATGCTACCGGCCGGTGCTGGACCCGTATTTGCGACCAGTGACGAGATGACGCCAGGAGCGCTGATTATCGCCGGCGCGTTGATGGGCGTGCAAGTTCGCATTGGATGTGCTGCCCCGACCTTTGTCGACAGAGGCATGATGATCATCGCCATCGTAGAAAACCGGACCCTCACCATCGTAGCACGAACCTTTGCCGCAAACCTTGCAACGAAGGATTGAAGCAGTTCGCCGCACTTTCCTATTTTCCAGACCGCCGCGCAAATATCGAACTCGACGAGTTGCCCGCCCGCTAAACGAATTTGCGGCAATGAGCGGCCGCGATGGCCTACGGCTTGGTTGGAAGTGCATTTGCCTGAGACGCGCACAGCCCAAGAGAGGTGGCACGCTGCGCGTGTCCATGCCGGTGCACGCGCAAAAGACTCGCACACCCGCCCGGCGAGCTCATGGACCCAAGCCCCAACGACAAACGGCCGGCCGCAATCGCAAAATCAATGGGTATGGCCGGCGCATGCTTTTGACCCAGCGGTCCAGAAAAGTCATCCCATCGCGCGATACCCGGCGGCCGCAGCCAACTCGAGTATGCCGCTCATGGAAACCCAGAAGTTACGCTGTTGTCAGTCTGGAAAACGACTTGCAATTAGCAGTCGGCATTCGATAATGCTCCCGCATCGGCTCAAATCCTCACCCGCTCCGCCTTCGGATCATACATCGGCTTCAACGATGCCTCCGCCGCGAAACGTTCGCCGGCGATGTCGACCTCGTAGGACGAGCCAAGCACTTCCGCCTCGCTCTCGCCCTGGCAGGGCACGTAACCCAGGCCGATCGCGCCGCCGAGATGGTGGCCGTAATTGCCCGAGGTGATCGGGCCGACGATCTTGCCGTCGCGCAGGATCGCTTCGTTGTG
>NZ_RZSC01000561.1:0-4005 GCF_003998155.1 Mesorhizobium sp. M1E.F.Ca.ET.063.01.1.1 | reverse complement strand
TCGCCATGGGTCGCGCCATCGTGCGCGATCCGCAGGTGTTCCTGTTCGACGAGCCGCTCAGCAATCTCGACGCCAAGCTGCGCGTGCAGATGCGCACCGAGATCAAGGAACTGCACCAGCGGCTGAAGACCACAACCATCTACGTCACCCACGACCAGATCGAGGCCATGACCATGGCCGACAAGATCGTCGTGATGCGCGACGGCCGTATCGAGCAGGTCGGGGCGCCGCTGCAATTGTTCGACCGGCCGGCCAACCTGTTCGTCGCCGGCTTCATCGGATCGCCGGCGATGAACCTGCTCAAGGGTACGGTGAAGAAGGGCGAGAAGCCCGTGGTCGACATCGCGGGCTCGGCCTTTCCGATGCCAGCCGGCATCCGGACCGAGGATGGACAGGCCGTCGTCTACGGCGTGCGCCCGGAGCATCTGGAAATCCATCCCGATGGCGTCGCATCCACGATTTCGGTGGTCGAACCGACGGGCTCGGAGACATTGGTGTTCGTGCGCTTCGGCGAGGGCGAGATGGTCGCCTTGTTCCGCGAGCGGCACGACTTCAAGCCGGGCGATACGTTGAAACTGAGGCCGCGCCTCGACCACGTCCATCTCTTCGACGCAGGGACCGGCAAGCGTCTCTGACCGCAAACAGACTTCCAAGAGGAAACCATGCTCAAAGGGATCAATCCGCTGCTCAATGCCGACGTGCTCCAGGCGCTGCGGGCGATGGGCCACGGCGACGACCTGATCATCGCCGACACCAATTTCCCATCCGATTCCGTCGCGAAGCAGACCGTGCTCGGCAAGCTGCTGCGCATCGATGCGCCGGCGGCCGACGTGGCGAAGGCGGTGCTGTCGCTCTATCCGCTGGACAGCTTCGTCGACGACGCCGCCGCACGCATGGAGATCGTCGGCAAGCCGAACGAGATCCCGCCGGTGCAGCAGGAGGTGCAGAAGGAGATCGACGCGGCCGAAGGCAAGTCCTGGCCGATGATCTCGATCGAGCGCTACGCCTTCTACGAGCGCGCCAAGAAGGCATACTGCGTCATCCAGACCGGCGAGCGCCGCTTCTATGGCTGCTTCGCCTTCCGCAAGGGCGTCATTCCGCCGGATGCGGAGTAAGGAGATGGCCGCCGGCAAGCCTGTTGTCATGAAGCCTGTTGTGATCTTGGGGGTCTTCGTCGCCGACACGGCCTATCGCGCCGACCGCCAGCCGCGCATGGGCGAGACGATCCTGGGCAATTCGTTCAAGCTCGGACCGGGCGGCAAAGGTTCGAACCAGGCGGTGGCGGCCGGCAAGCTCGGCGCCGACATCACGTTTCTGACGCGGCTCGGCGTCGATGCCTTTGCCGACATGGCCAAGCAGACCTGGAAAGGCGCCGGCGTGAAAAGCGCGGTGATCGACACGCCCGACAGCTACACGGGGGCGGCCTACATCTTCGTCGAGGAGGGCAGCGGCAACAACGCCATCATCGTCAGCCCGGGTGCGGCGATGCTGATCTCGCCCGCCGACATCGAGGCGCATGCCGATCTGATCCGCTCGGCCGGCGTCTTCGTCACCCAACTCGAACAGCCGATCGATGCCGCGCTGAAGGCGCTCGAGATCGCGCGCGGAGCAGGGGTGACGACCATCCTCAACCCGGCGCCGGCCGCCACGCTGCCGGACAGCATCTACGCGCTCTGCGACTATGTCACGCCCAACGAGTCCGAGGCCGAAGGGTTGACCGGCATCAAGGTTTCGTCGATCGAGGATGCCCGCCGCGCCGCCGACGCGTTGCTGGCGAAGGGTGTCGGCACCGTCATCGTGACGCTTGGCGAGAAGGGTGCGCTGCTGCACAGCAAGGACTGTTCCGAACATGTAGGCGCGGTCAATGCCGGCGCGGTGATCGAAACCACGGGGGCGGGCGACGCCTTCAATGGCGGCCTGGCGGCAGCACTTGCCAAGGGTGTCGAGCCGCTGGAGGCGGTGCACTTTGCCTGCGCCGTCGCCGGCATTTCGGTGACCCGTCCGGGCACGGCTCCGTCGATGCCGACGCTTGAGGAAGTCGAGGCGCTGCTGGCGAAGGCTTGAAGCAGTCGCCAGCCTCGTGCGCAGCCTCACGGGCGCTCCCAGCACCGCGCCCGACCGGTGCCTGCCGCAATCCTCACAATCCGGTCTCTTGCGGCGATACGGTGACATATTAGCCACGGTTAATGTTATTTGGCGCCGACGCCTTGCGTCGACCGCATAGGTGTCCCGTAATGGGTCATCGTGTCTGGCACCGCAATTGCACTGTCAGCAATGCCGGGGTCGACCGTGCCCCGGTAGCCGGGGGGCAAATTTGGGGGGCCCGCCGCTCCGCAAATGGGGCGGCGGGCTTTTTTCACGGTGAGTTGAGAGTCGCCTGGAAACGCCAAAGCCTTGGGTGCCGTGCCGATGCAATTTCCTCAATTTCTAGTGGGCATGTTCGCGACGTCGTTCATTACGGCGATCTGGGCTGAACTGGAGACAGGCTCGGCTTGGAGGGCGCTCGGCTGGGCCATTGTTGCGATGATCATTCTTCAGGTCGGATACGTCGGACTGGCGGTCCGGCTGATCTACAAACTGAAATCGCAGGGCACTGAGGCAGATTTGGTATCGGCAAATTCCACGCCACCAGTCCATCGAGCGCGTCCGCGCAAGTCGGTTCGAGCGCAGTCGGGGCACGCGTGCGCCCACGACTGGCCGAATTCAGCCACAACCCGTCCTTCGGAACGCAACGAGTGCGCGCGCGTTCACTGTCTTGACCAAACACAAGGCAGCGCCGGTTCCGGAACGGTGAGATGAAGAAGCCCTATGAAAAGCCTACGCTTGTAAAGCGCGAGAAGCTCACCGAGCGAACCGCCCAGATTGTCTCCTCCGGTGTCGTGTTGGGCGAGTGAAACAGGGGAAAAGCCGCTAGAGAATCTTGCTGGTCAGTTCCAGCATCGTCGCGGCGCCTTGCTCGCTGCCGGGCATATGCACGACGCGCAGAACGCGAAGGTCCATATTCGATCCGTCGACCGGCATGGATACGCTTTCACCCACCCGCGGCAATTCCTGGAAAGCGAGCTCGTCCACATCCCTGGCGTCGTCAATCGAAACGCGACATCTCACAGTCATCTCAATCTCCCGATTTCGACTTCTGGGTGGAACGGAACAATAAGCGATTAGTTCCTGCCGCGGCTCTAGAGAGAGGGGCCTAACCGAATGGCGCTTCCGTCAGAAAAGCGTGACAGGCGAAAGCGGGTGAGATCGTGGCCGATCTCGTTTCCCTGGATCATGTCGGAGACGACCCGACCGATTCCCGGCCCGATGCCGAAGCCGTGACCGCTCATGCCCGTTGCGACGACAAGGCCGATGATCGCCTGCACGCGATCGACTATGGGGACGACGTCCGGCATGGCGTCTATCATGCCTGCCCAGCTTGCCTTCAGGCGGACCGACTCGAGCTGTGGGAACAGGCGCCTGAAATTGCGTTCGATCGAACGGAGACCGGAACGTTCCGGAGCCGGATTGAGCACCCGCATTCTTTCGAAAGGACTTTGAGAATCCGGTGTCCAATGACGCGGCGTCGACCAACTGTCCGGGTAGCCATCCGGTGCGGCCGGCGAATAGCGTGAGCCGAAAGGATTGGCCATGAGGGCGGGAAGGTATTTCGTCGCGTGCCGGAATGCGTCAGGCCCCAGGTGGAGCAAATGGCTGCCTCCCGGAGCGAGCGTGTATCCGCCATCCTGTCTGCGTCTGAAGGCGATATGTTCTCCCGACGCGGCGCCTGCATGGATTTCAGGCATTGGCTCCGTCGCAGCCGCGGTCGACCTTACACTGAGCTGGGGAATGGAGACGCCATGTCTTCTCAGGAAAAGGGAAGACCACGCACCACCCGCGACCAGAACGCTGGACGTCTCGATGTGACCCGCCTCGGTCCACACGCCGCTGACCCTGCCGGCCGAGATTTCCAAGGTTCGCGCCGCGCAATTCTCCACGATCCTGACGCCTTTGCGGGCCGCAAGC
>NZ_RZSC01000560.1:0-4018 GCF_003998155.1 Mesorhizobium sp. M1E.F.Ca.ET.063.01.1.1 | reverse complement strand
ATGACGGTCAGGCCCTCGCCTGCCGCGCGGCGGCGCAGCGCGACGATCGGCGAGGAGCAGAGCGTCGGCGTCTCCGGATGCTTGCCCGGACCAGCGTAGAAGGCCATCTCGAACGAGGCCCGGTCGGTCGGCACCGGCGAGAAGGTGTTGGTTTCCGTCGCCAGCGAGGCGGTGAAGATGCGCATCAAAACTCCATGGACAATGACAGCTATTTTACGGCCCCGAGCGCCAAGCCCCGGACGAGATAGCGTTGCAGCCAGATGAACAGGATCGCCACCGGCAAGGTGGCCAGCAGCGTGGCCGCCATGACATGGTGCCATTCGATCGTGTAGCGGCCGGCGACCAGCGAGAACACCTGGATCGGCAGCGTATAGCTTTCCTGGCTGCGCAGCATGGTGAGCGCCACGACGAACTCGTTCCAGGCGTTGATAAAGGTGAAGATCGCCGTCACCGCGATCGCCGGCAGGCAGAGCGGCAGGAACACTTTTCGCAGGGTCAGCCAGCGACCTGCGCCTTCCATCCAGGCCGCTTCCTCGAGGTCGCGCGGGATGGTGTCGAAATAGCTCTGCAGCATCCACACGGTGAAGGCGACGTTGAAGGCCATGTAGATGAAGCCGAGCGCGGTCGTGCTCTCGACCAGACCCCAGGCGGCCATCAGCCGGAACAGGCCGAGCACCAGCACGATCGGCGAGATCATCTGGGAGATCAGAAGGAACTGGCGGAAGGCGCCGTAGCCGGCAAAACGAAACCGCGACATGGCGTAGGCCGCCGGCACGGAGATCAGGATAGCGCCGATTGTCGCCAGCGCCGAGACATAGAGCGAGTTGAGGAGCGCCTGGCCGAAGCCGGTCGCCACCCACATGTCGGCGAAATTCGACCAGCGGAACTCGCTCGGCCACCAGGTGGGCGAAAGCACTTCCGGCCGCGGCTTGACCGCTGTCAGGAACATCACCGCGAAGGGAAAGATCGTCACCACGATCAGTGGCGCAAGCAGCAGCCAGGCGATGATCGTTCGTTTGAGCTTGCCGTTCCTCATGCCCGCTGCTCCCGCATGGCCAGCCGCACATAGATCATTGTGAAGACGAGCAGGATGATGAACATCACCAGCGACACCGCTGACGCTTCGCCCAGTTTGCCGATGCGGAAGGCGAGCTTGTAGAGATGCGTGACCAGGATATCGGTGGAGTTCGCCGGCCCGCCCTGTGTCATCACCCAGATGATCGGGAAGGAGTTGAACACGTAGATGGTGTTGAGCACGATCGCGATGTTTATGAAGGGTTTCAGGAGCGGAAAGGTGATCTCGCAAAACTGCTGGAAGGGCGTTGCGCCTTCCAGCGCGGCGGCCTCATAGAGATCGTCGGGGATCGAGGACAGGCCGCCGAGGAAGATCGTGGTGGTGAACGGCACCGTCACCAGGATGCCGATCAGCACCTGCATCGGGAATGCGGTCTCGGCGCTCGCCAGCCACTGGATGTTCTGGCTGATGATGCCGAGCTTCATCAGCGCCGAGTTGAGCATGCCGCTCTCGCCGTTGAGCGCCCAGCGCCAGACCACTGCCGTCATGGTGAGCGACACCGCCCAGGGCAGCATGATGATGACGCGGGCGAGGCCGCGCCCGTAGAAGTCGGTATTGAGGATGATCGCCACGGGGATCGACAACAGCAGCGCGCCGCCGACCACAAGCACGGTCCATAGGCCGGTGCGCCAGAGCGCCGCGACAAAGTCGGGATCGGCGGCAAGCGCCGAGAAATTGGCCAGGCCGCTGAAGTCGCGCAACTGGCCGAAGCGATTCACCTCATGCGTCGAGATCTGCACCAGGTCCCAGACCGGCCAGAAGATAACCACTGCTGCCAAGAGCAGGCTGGGCAAAGTCAGCAGGTAAGGCAGGATCCGGCTTTGCATCGGCTGGCTTGTACCGCTTTGGGAGTAGACAGCAGTGGCATTGGTGCTCAAGGCACGTCCCCGCATTTGAATTCCAGGCCAGCGTTGGCGCTGCCCCTCACCTGCCTGCCTGTCCTCTGCGGCAGTTGCGGAAGAGGGCCCTTCCTCTCCCCCGTCGATCGGGGGAGAGGTGTCGAGCGAAGCTCGACGGAGCGGGGGTCGATCCTTGGGCGCAAGGCGAAGCGATGCTTGCGCCTTGCGTCCCTCGTATGTCCGTTCGCGGCGGTTGCCAGGTGGTTCCCCCACTCCGTCTGGGCTTCGCCGAGCCACCTCTCCCCCCTCCGGAGGGAGAGGAAGGAGGCTGGCTGGGGCGGCGCTGACATCGACGATTCTGTCTTTCTGCTGAAGACCGGAAAGGATGTGGCGCGCCCCGACGGGGTGGGGCGCGCCACGGGGCGCAGGGAGATACGCCCTATTTCTTCAGCACGCCATTGGCCTTGGCGGCGGCCTCCTTCAAGGCGGCTTCCGGCTCGGCGCTGCCGAGATAGATCTTCTGCATGGCGTCGGAAGTGATCTGGGCGATCTCTTCCCAGCCCGGGATGACCGGCGCGAAGCGGGCGTCGGGCAGCAGAGCGGTGAAGGCGGCAAGGTCGGCGTTGTTGACGTAATAGTCCATCTTCGCCTCTTCCTTGTTCACCGGCAGGAAGCCTTCGCCTTGCGTGAACTTGGCGCGCTGCTCCTTGGTGAACAGGAAGTCGAGCAGCTTCCAGGCCTCGTCCTTGTTCTTGGAATTCTTGAACATGATGATGGAGTCGGTGACGCCATAGGTGCCGCGCGCGCCGGTCGGACCGGCCGGAATGGCGGCGACGCCGTATTTCAGCTTCGGCGCTTCTTCCTTGATCTGGTTGGACAGGAAGGGCGCGGTGATCATCATGCCGACCTTGCCCTGCTTGAACAGGTTCTGCACATCCTCGCGGTTGTTGGAGGTGACGCCCGGCTCGGTCAGGCCCTCGTCGATCATCGACTTATAGAGCTTGGCGGCCTCGAGCGCGCCCGGCGTGCTCAAGCCGGACGTGCCGTCCTTGTTGAGGATCTCGGTGCCCTGCGACCACATCGCGTAGTAGTAATAGACGTCGGTCTCGATCTCCTTGCCCTGCAGGCCGAAGCCGAAGGCGCCGACCCCCTTGATCTTGCGCGCATCCTCCTGCAGCTCGGTCCAGGTCGCCGGCGGCTTGGCGATGCCGGCCTTCTCGAAAAGCTCCTTGTTGTAATACATGGCGCGCGCCGAAGCCGCGATCGGCAGGCCATAGGTCTTGCCCTCCATGATCGAGGGCTGAAGGAAAGTGTCGATGAAGCGGTCCTTGAACTCGGGCGTGATGTAGCTGTCGAGCGGCTCGGCGACATCCTGCTGCACGAAGTCGATCAGCCAGCGTGTTCCGATGATCGAGAGATCCGCATTGGTGCCGGCGGTGATGTCGGTGGTGAGCTTCTGCAAAAGCACGTCCCACGGCACCACCTCGTATTTGATGGTGATGCCGGGATTGGCCGCCTCGAATTCCTTCTTCACCGCTTCGAAATAGGGGCCGGTCTTGGCGCTGTATTCGGCGACGGTGACGCGCACCTCGCCCGCATCCGCCGGCGCTGCAAGCGCCAGCATGCTCATTCCGGCCAACAGGCCGACAGTCCATTTCGCAAGGCTCATCTGATCTCTCCCATTGATGCGCATTCGCGCCTGGCCCTGTCGGGCTCAGGATTTATGTGACTTTCCTACATTATCGATCATTTGTCGCCATGCAAGCAGTTTATCATGTTGCTAAATTACATTTCGTTGAGTAGCGTTGGTCCTCCATCTGGCTTGCGGAGGAGCGCGCGCATCGTGGTGTCGAAGGCCGATTTCGAGGGTAAGACCGTTGTCGTCACCGGCGCCGGCGGCGGCCTCGGCTCGGCGATCGTGGCGCTGCTTGCCGAGCGTGGCGCGCGCATCGTCGGCTGCGACCAGTCGGCGGAAGCGCTGGCCAGCCCCCATATCGCCTCGCGCCACGTCTTCAACCTGCTCGACCGCGCCTCGATCGAAGCCGCGATTCCCACCCTGCTCGACAAGGACGGCGTCCCCGACGTCCTGATCAACAACCCCGGC
>NZ_RZSC01000055.1:0-17431 GCF_003998155.1 Mesorhizobium sp. M1E.F.Ca.ET.063.01.1.1 | reverse complement strand
GCATCGACCCCCGTCCGCCGGAGAAAACACTGATTCGGCTGGCCGAATCATGGAGCCCGTGGCGAGGGGTCGCGTCGCGGCTTTTCTGGGCCTACTACCGCGAATTGAAGGGCAGGGACGCGGCGCCCCCTGTCGAAATGGCCAAAAAAGCATGAAAATCATGCGTTTTTGACGGTTTCGCCGAATGACAATCCGCTTCACATCCCTGTCATGTCGGGCTTACAGTATCCGCGCCGTTCGGCTACAGCGCCGCGCATCCGGTTGGATGTGCTAAAACGCTGTAGGACTTTTGAAGCGGCGCATGATCCTTTCCGAAAATCATACGATTTTCGGGGTCATGCGCTGAACCAAGGAGGCCAACAACGTGACGGTTGCCGTATCTCCGGATGGGCTTCCAGCGCTGGTGCTGAATGCGGACTACCGTCCGCTCAGCTATTATCCCCTGTCGCTCTGGTCGTGGCAGGACGCCATCAAGGCCGTCTTCCTCGACCGGGTCAACATCGTCGCCGAATACGAGCACGCGGTCTCCTCGCCGACCTTCTCGATGAAGCTGCCGAGCGTGGTGAGCCTGAAGGCCTATGTGAAGCCGTCGCGGCATCCGGCCTTCACCCGCTTCAACGTCTTCCTGCGCGACCGCTTCCAGTGCCAGTATTGCGGCACCCCCGAGGATCTCACCTTCGACCATGTCATCCCGCGCCATCGCGGCGGGGCGACGACTTGGGAGAATGTCGTCGCCGCCTGCTCGCCCTGCAACCTCAGGAAAGGCGGCATGATGCCGGCGCAGGCCAAGATGTGGCCGCTGCAGAAGCCCTATCAGCCGACGGTGCACGACCTGCACAACAACGGCCGCCTGTTCCCGCCCAACCATCTGCATGAAAGCTGGATGGATTATCTGTACTGGGATGTCGAACTCGAACCGTAGAGTTCGGCACAAATCCGCCATGCTGGCCGCCTGGCGCAGCTTTCTGCGCTTCCGGCCTTCGCCGGTCGAAGCACCAGTGGGAGGTGGTCGTGGTGGTTAAGGGCTACGGCCGGCGTGGGCCGGTGCTCATGGACTTGCCAGGCCGCGATTGTCTGACACTCCCAGATATCGGACCAGTTCGGCGTGTTCACTTATCAGCGGCTTCGCGTTTAACGACCGGCTTCCCCCACTCCGTCGCTGCTTCGCAGCGCCACCTCTCCCCCCTTCGGAGGGAGAGGAAGGGAGCCTTTGGAGGAGCGCTGGCTAGAATAGGCTCGCGCCCTTCCTCTACCCCGTCGATCGGGGGAGAGGTGGCTCGGCGAAGCCGAGACGGAGTGGGGGTCGATCTGGCTCGGACGTCGAAAGCTGCGCCATCCGACTCAGCCTGCCGAATTCTTGCTCGAACTCTGCGTGGCGTCGCTCGATCGAATTGGCTCAGTCGCGCGAGAGCGCGCTGCGGAAGGCGACGGCGGCCAGGATAAGGCTGGCGATGGCGTTCCAGCCGGCGAGCGACAGGCCGAGGATGCGAAGCGCGGCCTTGTCGCAGGAGGGCGGCACGAATTTGTCGAGCGCGTCGAGCACGCCTTTGCCACCGGTGTCGACCGGGCCGGCGCCGGCCGTGCAGTCGGCAGGACCCGGCCACCAGGCCCATTCGACGCCGGAATGGTAAACGCCGAGATAGAGGCCGTAGAGCATCAGCAGGCCGCCGATCACCAGCAGGGCGCGCGTCACCCAGGCCGGCGCGCGCAGCATTGAAGCAATCACCGCCACCAGCATCAGCGGCGCGCCGATGTAGTAAGGGGTGCGCTGCTCCAGGCAGAGATGGCAGGGGATATAGCCGCCTATGTACTGGAAGGCGAGCGCCGAGCCGACGGTCGCAGCCATGGCGACGGCGAGAAACAGCGCCGCGCGGGTCCGCTGGCGTCCGGTGTCGGCATTCATGGTCGCTGTCATCGAAGGGTCCGTTCGCTTGGCTTTATCCGTGGGCGTATCTGACCGCGATATAGAGCAAAATAAGGGCAGCGGCGCCGGCGCTGACGATCATACCCAGGCGCTTTTCGATGAACTCCTTGATCGACTCGCCGTAGCGGCGCAGCAGCCAGGCAAGCAGCAGGAAACGGGCGCCGCGCGCCACGATGGCAAGCCCGATGAAGAGCATGAGGTTGACGCCGATGACGCCGGACAGGATCGTCACCACCTTGATCGGCGGCAAATGCGCGGCGCCTGAGGTAACCAGCATCAGGATAATGAAGCCGACGCCGGATGAGAGGCGCAACTGCTCGAACTCGTCATACTTGCCATAGAATTCAAGGATCGGCTTGGCGACCGCCTCATAGGCATAGTGGCCGATGAACCAGCCGGCGATGCCGCCCAGCACCGAGGCGACCGTTGCGATCAGCGCGTAACGATAGGCGCGGTCGGGCCGCGACAGCGCCATCGGCAGATAGAGCACGTCGGCCGGCACAAGGAAGACAGAGCTTTCGACGAAAGCGATGAAGGCCAGCCACCATTCGGCGGATTTGCGCGCCGCCAGCGACAGGGTCCAGTCGTAAAGTCCGCGAAGCATCGGCTCTCCTAATGAATGCCACCCCGAGGCGCTTGCGGTTTTTGGGCGACGACAGGCAGGAAGACAAGGACCCAAAGCGCCGCAGCAAGGGTTTCGGCGCAGGTACGCCGTCTGTCTAGAAAGATTTTCCGCGCCGCACAATGGCGGCGCCACCATGAAACCGAAAAGCTGTGGCAGGGGCACCGGCGGGTTTGTCAAATCCGCAACAGGCCAGTTGACGAAAGCCCGTCCAACCGTATAGTCCGCGCCCATCCAGGCCGCCCGGCCTGAGCCCCTATGGCGGAATTGGTAGACGCGCTCGACTCAAAATCGAGTTCCGCAAGGAGTGCTGGTTCGATCCCGGCTAGGGGCACCATCCTTCGCTCCAATCCACCCCGAAGGTCCGCCGCGATAGCTGGCAGGATGCCCGAGACCACGAAGGCGTCGGTGCCGATGGCAAAGTTTCCCCACCGTTAGCAACCGGACACGCCGATCGAAAGCCCGAGCGCCTGCGGCGGCGTTGCAGTTTGCAGGCGTGCTCATCACGGCGGCTTTGCGATTTGCCTCACACGGAGCCGATCTCGATGACGATCTTGCCGACGTTGCTTCTGTCAATGAGCTGGTCCTGCGCCGCGGCGGCGTTCTCAAGCGAATAGACGCCCGAGATCTGCGGCGTAAGCCAACCTTCGCGGATCGCCTGCCAGACGGCCGCAGCACGCATGCGCCGCTCCTTTGGATCGGCGATGTAGTCGAAGAGATCGCACCCGTGGATCGCGCGCGACCTATGGATCAGGTGGTGGACGTTGACCGGATCGGCTTCGCCGCTGACAAGTCCATAGGTGACAATATTCCCGCGCGTCGCGACGAGTTCGAGATCGCCGGCCAACGTCGTTTTGCCGATGCCATCGATGATGAGATCGACGCCTCTACCGTTGGTGACGTCACGGCCGATCGCGACGAAATCGTCCCTGGTGTAGTCAATGACGTAGTCGGCGCCGAGCCTCTTGACCACGTCGACCTTGCTGGTGCTGCAGGTGCCGATCACGGTGGCGCCAAGGTGCTTCGCCCACTGCACGAGGTTGCGACCCATCCCACCAGCGGCAGCGTGAACCAACACCGTCGTGCCCGGCCGCACGGGCCTGATCTCATTGAGCATATAGTGCGTCGTCATGCCTTGCGCAGTCATAGCAGCCGCTATCTCAAATGAGATGTCGTCGGGGAGCGGCACGACTTTGTCAGCCTCGATTGCGATAAGCTCGCTATAGGCGCGCTCAAGACCGGCGCTCTCGTTTTGCATATAGGCGACGCGATCGCCGATCTTGAAATCCCGGACTGACGAACCGATCGCCACAACCATGCCCGCGCCCTCGGTGCCGGGCACAAAAGGAGTGGGCACGGCCGGAAAGGGATACCAGCCGCGCCGCATGGCAATGTCGATGAAGTTCACGCCAGCATAGTGGTTGGCGATGATGACTTGGTCGGAAGCCGGAGTCGGTTCGGTTCTGTCGACCAGAGCCAGCACGTCCGATTCGCCGTAGGCGGTCACCTCAACTACTTTCATGATCTGATCCTCGTCTCGAGCGGTAGGGCAAGACTTGCGCGCTCCATGTCCCCGAGATAAACGCGGAGCGCTCATTTGCCCAATCGATGACACTCCTTATGGGAATCGATCACGCTAATCTCGCTCGGCTCGACCTCAACCTCTTGGTGGCGCTTGACGCGTTGCTGTCGGAGAGGAGCGTGACACGCGCCGCGGCGCGGGTGGGACTGGGACAGTCGGCGATGAGTTACAACCTCGCGCGCCTGCGTGCGTTGTTTCGTGACGAACTGCTGGTGCGCAGTGCCGATGGAATGCGTCCGACCCCGAAGGCGCTGGCTCTGGCCACACCGGTACGCGCGGTGCTGACCGGCGTGGCGGCGATCGTCCTCGAACAACCGGGCTTCGAGCCTGCTACGGCGGAGCGCCGCTTCCGTATTGCTGTCCCCGACAGCCTGGAAAGCACGCTGCTGCCGCGCCTGTTGGGCGCGCTTGCTGCGGAGGCGCCCGGCATCGCGGTGCAGGTGCGTTCAACAGACCGCTTTGCGGTGCTCGACTTGCTGGACCGAGGCGAACTCGACCTCGGTATCGGCGTGTTTACGGAAGGAGATACGACCCACAAGCGGCGCGTCTTATATCTTGAAGGCTACCTGTGCCTTTATCCGCCGGACTTGGTTCAGGTGTCCGCACCGATCACCCTGAACGAATACGTATCGCTGCCGCATGTGCTGGCGTCGTCGCGGGAGGATCCTCGCGGCGTCGTCGACGATGCACTAGCACTGCTTGGGCAACGCCGACGCGTGTTACTGTCCACGCCGCATTTCCTTGCCATTCCCCACCTTCTGCGGCCGGTGGGCGCGATTGCGACCCTGCCGGCAGCGCTGGCTCAGAGCTTCGTGCAGCAGTTCCAATTGGCGACCAGCAACCTGCCGTTTGACCTGCCGAGCTTCCAGGTGTCGATGCTCTGGCATGCCTCGTACGACCGCGATGCTGCGCATCGATGGCTGCGGGAGAAGATCGCTCGTGTGGTCTCGGCCTCAGCATGAGCAGCCATCAATTCCATTTGGCTAAACCACCGAATCATGAACGGAGACGAGCGGTTCACCAACATTCCGCAGCTCCAGAGCGGGAACAAGTGTGGGCAGGAGGGGGTGCAAGGTCCCGAGCACGCTACCGCATATTCCCCGTATGCCCCTGCGAATACCGCCCGGGTTGCGGCCAGACGGTGAGGCCATGCGGTTCCACACCAACGCGGATCTTGGTCACGGCGCCGCTCGCCGTGTCGATCATGTAGACCTCGCTGTCGAAGCGGCCCGAGAGCCAGAGCTGCTTGCCGTCGGCGCTGACATTGCCCATGTCGGGGCTGCCGCCTTCGGGGATCGGCCATTGGGCGACGACCGAGCGCGTGGCGAAGTCGATCACCGTCACGCTGCCCGGCCCGTCGGCGCGGCCCTGCTCCATCTTGTGCGAGCCGCGGTTCGAGACGTAGAGCCGCTTGCCGTCGCGGCTGACGACGAAGCCATGCGCGCCTATGCCCGTCGCGACGAAGCCGATCTCCTTGAAGCTGTCGCCGTCGATGAGGAAGACGCCGTCATTCATCATGTCGGCGACGTAGAAGATCTTGCCGTCGGGCGACAGCCTTATGTCCTGCGGCATGCCCATCTTCGACAGGTCGAGATGGCCGAGCACCTTCTGGTTCTTCAGGTCGATCTTTGCCAGCCCGCCGTCGCCATACTCGCAGGTGAAGATCGCATAGGAATTGTCGGCCGAGAAATCGGCGTGGTTGATGCCGGGGCAGGTCGGCGCCGGGATGATCGATTTCAGGGCCATGGTCCGCGGATCGCGCAGGTCGAGCTGCCTCAGCGCCTCGTCGACGATGATGGCGGCGCTGCCGTCCGGCATGAAATACATGTTGTAGGGGTCGTCGACCTGCACCTGCTTGCCGGGTTTGGCGGTCGTCGGGTCGATCGGCGTCAGGCTGCCGTTCTTGCCGGTGCCGTTGTTGGCCACCCAGAGCGTCTTCAGGTCCCAGGAGGGAACGACATGCTGCGGCTTGCTGCCGACCGGGAACCTTTCGACCTCCTTGAGCGTCACCATGTCGATCACAGAGACGCTGTTCGAGGAGCGGTTCGGCACATAGACGCGCGGCAGCGCGCCGGCCGTGGCGGCGTCGAGATGGCCGGCGGTGGTATGGCTGTAGATGTTGACGGGCGGCGGCGGAGGCTCGCTGCAATCCTCGGGGCAGGAGCCTGCGAAGGCGGTTGTCGGCAGTGGGGCGAGCAGCAGGCCAAGCAGCGTGATTGGCGGACCGACATGGCGCAGGAAGGTTCTGATCATCTGGATTGCTTTTCGAGGAAGGCGGACCGGATCGGCCCGCCGCATGCCATAGCCTGTGCAGCGCTCTCCATCTAGCGCCTTTTCAAGAGGCTCCGCATGCGGTTGCGCAGGATGCGCGCCATGTTGCGGGTCTCGCGATAGAGGTGCAATTGCGAGGCTGCCTGGCGGGCGAGGCGGTCGGCGTCCGGCGTCAGACCCACGACCAGCGTGCCCATCGGCTTGCGCTCGCTCCACAGCCGGCTCATCACCGGATGGTCGGGCACCGCGCAGGAATCGGTCATGACGATGTTGGGGTCGTCGAGGTGCTGTTTCGTCACCTCGATCATCAGAAGCGTGCCCGGCGAATAGGCTGAGAGCGCCTCGTCATAGGCGGTTTTCCAGGTGTAGGCGACGCCCGCCTCGACGAAGACCACCAGGCAGGCGATGGTGCGGCCGTCGAGCTTCAACGAATGGATGCGGCACATGTCGTGCTCTGCCAGCCGGTGCACGGCCTCGCGGGCGAAGGCGGCGCGGTAGCGGTCGATCGCCATGGCGGTGCGCTCGCGGCCCTTCCAGCCCGCGGCCTCCAGAGTCAGGAAGCTCTCGATGGCGTGGCGGATCTCGTCCGGCCCGCGCGCCACGACATGCTCGAGCCTGCCAAGGTCGGCAAGACGCCGCTTCAGGCGGCGGAATTCGCGATAGTGATGCGAGCGCAGCGATGCCTTGAGATAGTCGTCGCCATCGGCATCGCTCTCCAGCACCGGGCGCTCGGCCTTGCCGGTGACGACCAGGGTCAGGCCGCGGCTGTCGGCAAAGGAGGTGAGCAGGCTCGCCACCGGGCCGTCCAGCCTCATGTCGGGCAGCACAAAGACCTTCGGCAGCTTGAGATGCGGCCTCGACAGCATCGAGAAGAAATCCTCGATGACGCCGACCGGGTCGTCGCGATCGACCAGCGGCGCGCCGAGCGGGCCGAACGGGCTCGACCATGTGCGCATGACCGGGACGCCGAGCGGGATCGCCGGCCGCTCGACCGAGAACGGCACCAGAAGCCGCAGCCGGTTGCGGAACTCGTCGCCGTCGCGGATGACAGCCAGCCGCACCTCGCGGTCCTCGAGCCTCGGCATGGCGGGGGCCAGGAAGCGGGGGTTGAAGAACACGTTGGGTTCGATCGCGCGGGCGCTGAGATAATCGAGCTCCTCGACGAGATCGAAGCCTGCGGAGGCCGGATAGATCGCGAGCCTGCGCTCCGGCCTGTTGTTGGCGAACAGCTCGATATGGGCAGGGTCCGCCTCCCTGGCGAGGCCCGCAAGGCCCGACACCATGGCGCCGGCCGGGCCGCCGCTGGTCTCCTCTAGCAACGGAACGGCGGCCATCAGGCGACTTCCTTCTTTGCAGGCACGAAAATCGCCATGACGATGCCGAGCTTGCGCCAGACGGTGAAAGACAGCGCGCTGGCCTCGAAGATCATGGCGAGGCTGGTGGCGACCGCCGCGCCCCAGAGGCCGAAATGCGGGATCAGCATCACGTTGAGGCCGATGTTCAGGGCAAGCGTCATGGCATAGACGGCGGCGCAGATGTTCTGGTTGCCGCTCATGGTGAGCAGGCTTTCGCAGGGGCCGACGGCGCCGCGCGCGACGACGCCGAAGACGAGCAGGAAAAGCAGCGGATAGCCGGCGGTGAATTCCGGGCCGAACAGCACCAGCATCGGCTTGCCGAGCGCCAGCACCAGCAGCGCCATCGCCAGCGACGGCCAGAAAGTCCAGGAGACCGTCTCGCGAGCGAAGGCGGCAAGCCGTTCCGGCTCGCCATGGGTGAACTGCGCGTAGCGCTGGGCGACGCCCGCCTTGACGGCGAAATAGACGAAATGCACCAGCGCCAGCGTCTTCACGGTAGCGAAATAGATTGCGACGTCATTGGGGTCGAGATAGGCGCCGACCATCAGCACGTCGGCATTGGTGAGCAGGAAGAAAAAGCTCTCGACCAGGAAGATCGGCAGCGAGACGAGGAACCACTGGCCGAAATGCACGGTCGTCGGGCCGGCCGGGATCTTCTTGTCCATGCGTGAGGTGACGCCTATCAACTGGCCGAGCGTCGTCACATAGGTGGCGGCGATCGAGGCGAAGATCGCGGTCTTGGCGTCCGGGGCGTAGTTCAGGGCGAGCATAAGCGCCATGAACACCAGGATCAGCACCGGCCGCACGAGATAGGTCGGCGACAGCGCGAACAGCGCCCATGAATTGGCGCGGGCCAGCCCCTGCAGAAGATCGCCCATCGCGATCATCGGCAGGCAGATGACGCCGAGGATGAAGGGAACGACATAGTAGTTCTCGATCCAGGGCGAGGCGAGCCAGACGCCGAGGGCGCCGAGGGCCGCAATCACCGTCGAGGCGACCAGCACGAACAGGCGGCTCGCGAGCACGATGCCGCGCAGCTCGGCGAGCATGCCGCGCTCGCGATATTCGGGAATGAAGCGGATGACCGAGGTGTGGAAGCCGAGGCAGGCAAGGTTGCCGACGATGACCATCGTCACCCAGACCAGCACGAAGATGCCGTATTCGAACGAGCCCATCCAGCGCGCCATCAGCACCTGGCTGATGAAGGCGATGACGGCGCTGACGATGCGGATGGAAAAGGCGATCAGCGACATGCGGCCGGCTTCGCCGCGTTCGTCGGCGGTGAACAGCACGGCATCGATGCGGCCAAGCAACGGCCGCATGCGCAGCGCTAAGCGCTGCGGCAGGAACCGCCCGGCAGTCGTCGCCGCGGAAAAGCGCACCCCGAATACTCTCCGTTTTCCGCCTCTTTCCAGCGGTCCCGTCTATCCGAAACACCTTAAGAAAGGGTGGGTGGAGTGCTCCCTTCTCCCCTTAGAGACGGAGAGAAGGGAAGGGGCTGCATCAACGGTGATGCCACCAATATTCCCAGTATTCGCGCGGCATCTCGCGCTCCTCGAGGCCGATATCGCGTCTCAGATAATCGTCCCGCGGGGGCAATCGGCGGCGCCGGTTTCGCAGAGGCGAAAGCAGCGCCGCCACGGCCCGCTGGATGATGCCGCGCCGTGGCGCGAGGATATGCGCCGGGGCGGATACTCCCTCGCCGTCCGGCACGCCATCAGGTCCGCCACCGGCAGGGATGATCTGAAGCGCATCGTCCGCTTGATCAGCGATAAAAGTAGGGGTCGAGGACCCGCACCTCCGTGATCTTGTCGACGGGAAGCGAATTCTTCTGCGCGGTGCTGCGGATCGCCTCGGGCGAGGGGGCGTCGTAGATGCAGAAGCTCTTCGACTTGTCGGGCGAGACGAAGGACTGCACCCAGGTCACGCCCTTTTCGGCGTTGCGGGCGATGACGCCGCCCATGGCCGTCGCGCCGGCATCGTTCATCGGCACGTTGAGCCCATCGGGAAATGTCCGTTCAACCAGATAGCGAGGCATGATTGGTTTTCCTTTGGTGATTGAATCACGCTCGGTTCGAGCGCGGCCGCACTAAAACCACGCTCGCAAAAGCCGCGCATCGGAACCTTTCCCCATATTGGGCGGGACGATTCCCCACATTAGGGGCGTTATTTGTGGAGAGAGGCACCATAATGTGTGGAAGGTCACATTATGGCGCGCTCATCCGGACTATCGAGGCGGCACCCGCCGCGGTGAAATCCTGACTTTGCGAGAGAAACGAGAATGCTTCTGGAAAGGCAGACGCAACTGCGGCAACTGGAGGCCCTTGTGGCGGATGCGATGCAGGGCCGCGGCCGCGTCGCGGCGCTGTCAGGCGAGGCCGGCGCCGGCAAGACGGCGCTGGTCGAGGCCTTCGTCGGTCATGTCGGGCAAGGCGTGACGCTGCTTCGCAGCGCCTGCGAGGACCTGTCGATCCCGGATCCGCTCGGGCCGCTCTACGACCTCGCCCGCGAGGCGCAATGGGAATTGCCGCGGGCGATCGACGCCCGGCAGGGGCAGCGGCTGCCGCTGTTTTCCGATGCGCTCGACGTCTTCGAGGCGAAGGGTCCGAGCCTGCTCGTCATCGAGGACCTGCATTGGGCGGATGACGCTACGCTCGATTTCGTCCGCTTCCTCGGCCGGCGCATTGCAAACACCCACATTTTGCTTCTGGTCACGGCGCGCACCGACCGCAGCGAGGGGCAGATGCGCGTGCGCCGGGCGCTCGGCGAGATCCCGGCCAGCAATGTCACGCGTATCGAGGTGCCGCTGCTCAGTGAGGCCGCCGTGTTGTCGCTCGCGGAACAGGCCGGTCGCGAGGGCGAAGCGATCTACCGGGCCACCGCCGGCAATGCCTTCTTCGTCGCCGAACTGCTTGCCGCCGAAAGCGACAGCGCGCTGCCGGCCAGCGTACGCGACGCGGTGCTGGCCCGGGCGGAGCGGCTGTCGCCCGGCGCCCGCTCGATGCTCGACGCGGTGTCCGTGTTTCCGCGCCGCGCCGACGCCTGGGCACTGCAGGGCCTGTGCGGGATCGCCGCCGCCGGTCAGCTCGCCGAATGCGTCAGCCAAGGCCTGCTCGAGGATTTCGGCGACGGCTACGCCTTCCGGCACGAGATCGCTCGCCGGGCCATCGAGATGGCGCTGACGCCGAGCCGACGGCGCGAGTACAACC
Organism: Mesorhizobium sp. M1E.F.Ca.ET.063.01.1.1; assembly: GCF_003998155.1. Lineage (NCBI taxonomy): Bacteria > Pseudomonadati > Pseudomonadota > Alphaproteobacteria > Hyphomicrobiales > Phyllobacteriaceae > Mesorhizobium > Mesorhizobium sp. M1E.F.Ca.ET.063.01.1.1. Next base: position 6,468 of record NZ_RZSC01000055.1, on the reverse strand, counting down.
AGCGCGCGCTGACAGCACTGCAGGAAAACCCCGATGTGGCCACCGCAAGGCTGGTGCATCACGCGGTGGAGGCGCAGAACCTGGAGGCGGTGCGCGAGCTTGCGCCGCTTGCCGCGCGCGAGGCTTCCCGCGTCGGCGCGCATCGCGATGCCGCCGGCCATTACGAGGTCGCCCTGCGGTATTGCGATGGCCTGCCGATGGAAAGCCGGGCCGCGCTGCACGAAGGCCATGCCTTCGAATGCCATCTCATCGGCCGCATCAACGCGGCCATGGAGGCGCAGCGTGAGGCGCGCCGGCTGCAGCAAGCGTTGGGCGACAGGCTGAAGGAAGGCGACAGCCTCAGATGCCTGTCACGCTTCGCCTACCTGCTCGGCGACCGCGAGGCGGCGGACCGGTTCGGGTCGCAGGCCGTCGAGCTTCTGGAAACGGCGCCCGACAGTCCCGAGCTTGCCATGGCTTACTCGAACCTTTCCCAACTGGCGATGCTGGCCGAAAGGCTCGACGAGACGCTTTCGCTGGGTGGCAAGGCGATCGCGCTGGCGGAGCGGCTGAACCGGCCGGACATCCTGTGTCACGCACTCAACAATGTCGGCGCCGCCGGGCAATGGCTGGATTTCGCCAAAGGGCGACGCGATCTCGCCCGCAGCCTGGGAATCGCCCTTGCGGGGAATTTCCAGGAGCATGCGGCCCGCGCCTTCACCAATTGCGCCTGCGTCGAGATGAACCGGCTCAGCTTCGACGAGGCGGAAGCCTTCCTCGAACGCGGCATCGCCTATTGCGTCGAGAACGATCTGGCGACCTGGCGCGACTACATGCGCGGCGTTCAGGCGCAGTTGCTGCTGCGGCGCGGCCTGTGGAACGACGCGGCGGCGATAGCGCATGACGTCATCGACGACGAGGCAGCGACCGCGCTGGTGCGCTACCCCTCGCTGGTGGCGCTGGCAAGGCTGCGCATCAGGCGGGGTGATCCATCGGCCGAGCCGGTGCTGGACGAGATGACAAGCTTCCTGGACAAGGGCATGGAGCTGCAGCGGCTGGTGCCTTACGCGGCGGTGATGGCGGAGCTCGCATGGCTCGGGCAAGGCGATCCGGACGAGGCGCTCCGCCTGATCGACCTCGCCGAAAGCCAGTCGCCGACGCGGGCGGTGTTCGGCGAATTGGCGATCTGGCGGCAATTGCTGTCGCCCGACAGCGATCCCGGCGAGACCATTGGCATGGCCGAGCCGCATCGCCTTCTGCTTGCCGGAGACTGGCGCGGCGCCGCGGCGTTCTGGGCAGGGACGGACGCTCCCTTCGAGCGCGCGCTCGCCTTGCTGCAAGGCAACGAGGCGGCGCTGCGCGAGGCGCTCGACATTCTTGAAGCGCTTGGCGCAAGGCCGGTGGCGCAGCATGTGCGCGGCATGATGCGGCAAAGCGGCGTCAGCCATATCGCGAGAGGGCCAAGGCAGGCGACGCGCGCCAATCAAGCGGGCCTCACGCAACGCCAGATGGAGGTGCTGCAACTGATCGAGCGCGGCTTCTCCAACAAGAAGATCGCGGCGCATCTGACCATCTCGCCGAAGACGGTCGATCACCACGTCTCGGCGGTGCTGGAGAAGCTGGAGGCCGTCTCGCGCGGCGAGGCGACGGCGGCGGCGCGGGCGTCGGGGCTGCTGTGAGGCTTACCGGCCAGGGAAGCTGGAGCAGTTCGGTGTTTGGCAGATCGCCGAACACCGGCGCAGCCCCTCATCCGGCCCTGCGGGCCACCTTCTCCCCGTAAAAACGGGGAGAAGGAAGAGAGGATCAGGCGAAGGCGCCGTGGCAGTGCTTGTATTTCTTGCCGGAGCCGCAGGGGCAGGCCTCGTTGCGGCCGATCTTGCCCCAGGTCGCCGGGTTCTTCGGATCGCGATTCTCCGGCGCGACGATCGTGTTGTGATCCTGGCGGACCAGAAGCGCGGTCTCGCCGCCCTGGAAGTCGTCCTCGCCGGTGGTGCCGTCGATATGGCTGCCGAACATGTCGGGCGCCTCAGGCGGGGGAGCGTCCGCCGCCTGGCGGACCAACTCGACGCGCATCAGCTGCGCGGTGACGGCCTGTTCCAGGTTGCCGAGCATGGCCTGAAACAGTTCGAAGGCCTCGCCCTTGTACTCCTGCAGCGGGTCGCGCTGGGCATAGCCGCGGAAGCCGACGACCGAGCGCAGATGGTCGAGATTGACGATGTGCTCGCGCCACAGGTGGTCGAGCGTCTGCAGCACCACCGAGCGCTCGACATAGCTCATCACGTCGGGGCCGAAGCGGTCGGCGCGTTCCTTCGCGGCTGCATCGGCAGCCGCCGCGATGCGTTCGCGGATGTCGTCCTCGGCGATGCCCTCTTCCTTGACCCACTCTTCGACCGGCAGGTCGAGGTTCAGGAATTGCGCCACTTCCTCCTTCAGGCCGGCAACGTTCCACTGCTCGGCATAGGCGTTTTCGGGGATGTTCTTGGCGACGATTTCCTCGATGACGCCCTCGCGCATCTCGGTGACCGTCTCGGACAGACCTTCGCCGTCCATCAACTCGATGCGTCGCTGGAACACCGCCTTGCGCTGATCGTTGGAGACGTCGTCATATTTCAAGAGGTTCTTGCGGATGTCGAAGTTGCGCGCCTCGACCTTCTTCTGCGCCTTTTCCAGCGCCTTGTTGATCCACGGGTGGATGATCGCCTCGTCTTCCTTGAGACCGAGCTTCTGCAGCATGCCGTCCATGCGCTCGGAGCCGAAGATGCGCATCAGGTCGTCCTGCAGCGACAGGAAGAATTTCGAGCGGCCCGGATCGCCCTGGCGGCCGGAGCGGCCGCGGAGCTGGTTGTCGATGCGGCGCGATTCATGGCGCTCGGTGGCCAAAACGTAGAGGCCGCCGGCGGCCAGCGCCTTTTCCTTCAACTGCGCGACGTCGTCGCGGATCTGCTTTTCACGTGCCTCGCGTTCCGGCCCGGCCGGCATGTCGGCCAATTCCTCGGCAATGCGCATGTCGGCGTTGCCGCCAAGCTGGATGTCGGTGCCACGGCCGGCCATGTTGGTGGCGATGGTGATGGCGCCGGGCTTGCCGGCCTGGGCGACGATGGCCGCCTCCCGCTCGTGGTGGCGGGCGTTCAGCACCTCGAAATTCTTGAAACCGTCCTTGCGCAGGCGTTCGGCCAGCTGCTCGGATTTCTCGATCGAGGTGGTGCCGACTAGGATCGGCTGGCCCTTGTCGCGCGCTTCCTTGATCTCCTTGACGATCGCCTTGTACTTCTCGTCCACCGTCCGATAGACCTCGTCGTCCTCGTCCTTGCGGACGACCGGCAGGTTGGTCGGGATCTCGGTGACTTCGAGATTGTAGATGTTAGCGAATTCCTCGGCCTCGGTCAGCGCCGTGCCGGTCATGCCGGCGAGCTTCTTGTAGAGGCGGAAATAGTTTTGGAAGGTGACGGAGGCGAGCGTCTGGTTCTCCGGCTGGATCGCCACGTGTTCCTTGGCCTCCAGCGCCTGGTGCAGGCCTTCCGAATAACGGCGGCCAGGCATCATGCGGCCGGTGAACTCGTCGATGATGACGATCTCGCCGTTGCGCACGATGTAGTCCCTGTCTTTCTGGAACAAAAGGTGCGCCTTCAGCGCATTGTTGACATGGTGGACGATGGCGACGTTCTCGACGTCATAGAGCGACTCGCCCTTCAGCAGGCCGGCGTCGCGCAGCATGTTTTCCAGCCTTTCGGTGCCGTCCTCGGTGAAGATCGTGGTCTTCTGCTTCTCGTCGACCTCGTAGTCGGGGGGGCCGAGCCTCAGCATGAAGGCGTCGATGGTGTTGTACATTTCCGAGCGGTCCTCGAGCGGACCGGAAATGATCAGCGGCGTGCGCGCTTCGTCGACCAGGATGGAATCGACCTCGTCGACGATGGCGTAGGCATGGCCGCGCTGCACCATCTGCGAGCGCTCGTACTTCATATTGTCGCGCAGATAGTCGAAGCCGAGCTCGTTGTTGGTGGCATAGGTGACGTCGGAGGCGTAGGCCTCGCGGCGCTCGTCGTCGGAGAGGCCGTGAACGATGATGCCGACGGTGAGGCCGAGGAACTTGTAGATGCGGCCCATCCATTCCGCGTCGCGCTTGGCCAGATAGTCGTTGACGGTGACGACATGGACGCCTTTGCCGGCAAGCGCATTGAGATAGACCGGCAAGGTGGCGACCAGCGTCTTGCCCTCGCCGGTGCGCATTTCGGCGATGCCGCCATTGTGCAGCACCATGCCGCCGATCAATTGCACGTCGAAGGGACGCATGCTCAGAACGCGGCGGGCCGCTTCGCGCACGGTGGCGAAAGCCGGTATCAGCAGGTCGTCGAGCGACGCGCCGTTGGCGAGATCCTGGCGGAATTTTTCCGTGCGGCCCGCAAGCTCGGCATCGGACAGCGCCCGCATCTCGTTTTCCATGGCGTTGATGGCCTCGACCCGGGGCCTGGTCGCCTTGACTCGGCGGTCGTTGGAGGAGCCGAAAACCTTACGGGCGAGACCGCCGAGACTGACCATCCAATGGTCCTTTCGATAGCAATTTTAGCCGTTTGCGACAGGCGCCTGGCGGGCCTATCAAATCCGCGTGAATGCGGACAAACGCAAAAAGCGCCCGGAAAACGGTTCTGGACGCCAAGTCGTTGGACAGATAAGAGGGGGCTCAATCGATGTCAACGCCGCGTTAGCCCTCCGGGCAGCGCCAAATTCCGCCACAATCGGACTGATCTGGAACCTTTCCGCTCAAGCCATCCTTATTGGCAATCCCCATTGGAGTTTATCTTGATGTCCCTGCTGTTCCGCCGCGCGTCGCTCGCCAGCCTTGGCCTGGCCTTCGGGCTCTCGGCTCTTTCACTGTCGCCGCTGATGGCGCAGGAAACCAAGCCCGCCCAGCCGGATGCCGCGGCTCCCGCCGCTGCGCCGGTCGACCCGAACGCCGTCGTCGCCACCATCAACGGCGAGAAGCTGACCGAGGCCGATCTTGCGCTCGCCGAAGGCGAGCTGTCGCAGCAGTTCCAGCAGCTGCCGCCGGAACAGCGCCGCGCCGCCGCCCTTTCGGCTGCCATCGAAATCCGCGTCATGGCCAAGAAGGCGGTCGACAGCGGTCTCGACAAGGATGCCGATTTCCAGCGCCGCATGGCGTTCCTGCAGCAGCGCGCCCTGCACGGCGAGGTGGTCGAGAAGGAGGTCGTCAACAAGGTGACGGACGCCGAAGTCCGCGCCCGCTATGACCAGGAAATCGCCAACACGCCGCCGGTCAATGAAATCCACGCCCGTCACATCCTCGTGAAGACCAAGGAAGAGGCCGAGGCGATCATCAAGCAGCTCGACGGCGGTGCCGATTTCCAAAAACTCGCCAACGAGCACACCAGCGACCCAAGCGGTAAATCGAATGGCGGCGACCTCGGCTGGTTCGGTCCCGGGCAGATGGTGCCTGAGTTCGACAAGGCGGCCTCTGCCCTGGAGGTCGGCAAATACTCGAAGGAGCCGGTGCAGTCGCAGTTCGGCTGGCATGTCATCAAGGTCGAGGACAAGCGCGCCAAGCAGCCGCCGGCCTTCGACGACGTCAAGGACCAGGCCAGGCAGGCCGTGATCCGCGACAAATACTTCGCCATGGTCAAGGAATTGCGCGGAGCCGCCAAGGTCGAGATCCCCGACGAGAAGCTGAAGGCCGCGGTCGACGCGATGGAGAACGGCAAGTAAGCGCAAGAGACTCCGCAAAAGGGCGCGGCGAACTGTTGTTCGTCGCGCCCTTTTGTTTCAGCGGATACGCACGGCAATGCCGTGCATCACATAGCGGACTGCCTTGCGTATGGCCGCGTCGTCTTCGTCGAGGCGATTGGTCAGGAGATGCGTCCAGGCATAGGAGGCCATGAGGTCGGCAACGAGCGTCGGGTCGATATCGGCCGCAACTTCGCCCCTCGCCTTGGCGCGCTCGACCATCTGGCCGGTATGGGCGCGGCGCCCTCTCGCATAGTCTGCAAGCGCTGCTGCCGCGCCTTCATCGGACTGGGCCTCGGCGATCAGCGATCTGAACACGCTGCCGGACGAGGTTTCGCGCCAGTGCGAGAACAGGCTCTTCAGGAAACCAACGAGATCGTCCTCCAGCTTTCCGGTGTCCGGATTGTCGACGCGCTTGCCCCGCTGGTAGACGTCGAGCAGCAGAGCCGCCTTGCTCGGCCACCAGCGGTAGATCGTGGGCTTGCCGGCGCGCGCCCGCCGCGCCACGGCCTCGATGGAGAAACCGGCATAGCCGGCTTCGACCAGCACTGCCTCGGCGGCGTCGAGAATGGCGCCGGCGCTTTCCGGGTTTCGCCGCGCGCCGATCGATTTGCGTCCCGAGCCAGCCTCTTCAGCCATTCGACCTGTCTTATCCATGAATTGCTGCATCCTCATACACGACCTCTTGACGAAACGAAACGGTCCGTTTTATATAACGGAACGTTTCGTAACGATAGGAGAGATCGATGACCC
>NZ_RZSC01000559.1:0-4032 GCF_003998155.1 Mesorhizobium sp. M1E.F.Ca.ET.063.01.1.1 | reverse complement strand
GAAAAGACGTTGCTCGAACTGGAAGGCGGCTTTTGCCGTGGCCGGCCAGCTTGCCGGCCCGGGCTGATGCGCAACCGCGACATCGTGGCCGTCCGCCTCCAGCCGCTCTATGGCGACCTGCTGCCAACGGCGCGGCGCCGATTGCGGAACGATGACCTCGATCGCCAGCATGTCTTGCCGTCCGCGTCTATTTTCTAATCGGGTTTTCGTAGTTCCGATAATGAGGAGCGAAAGACTAGCTTAAAAATGCTTACATCCGGGTTACACGCAAAGTCCAACTTCGACTTTGACGTCCACGGCGAAAATTCTTGACTTGCGATCCCGAACCGGCCGAGGGCCATGCGCCCGGCCGCTTTTGCAACGCAACATTAGCATTTTACGCATATACCAAGATTCCAACAATCCCGGCGACCGATCTTGACCTGAAACGCAAGACGTCGTCGATAGGCCGCTGTCCAGCCGGTTCGGATCACATGTTTGAAGTCACTGCCGAGGATGCGTTCGATTTCCGTTCGACGGAATACGCCGAGCTCTTCGCCAATTCGGCGGCGACCGCTTTTCAGCATCCCATATGGCTCGCGCAACTGTATGAGAGGATCGTGCGGCAAGGCGCCGCCACGCCGCTGATCATCGTCGTACGCGTGCGTGCGAGCGGGAAGCTTGCGATGGTCCTGCCGCTGGTGAGGCGCCGGTACACGCTGCTGAAGGTGGTGGAATTCGCGGATATGCGGGTTTCCGACTATGTGTCGCCGGTCGCCGACGAGGAGACCTTCTCACGCATCCTGGCCGACAGCCGCGCAGTCGCAGCAATCCGCAAGCATCTGCGGCCATACGATCTCTTGCGCATCGGCAAGCTCGCGGATCGCTCGTTGGCGATGGAACGCTTGCTTGGCATCGACAAGCGCGACAGCATGGGCATGAGCGCCTATTCCAGCAAGCTGGAGCCGACATTCGCCGGCTGGCGTGAGCATCGGCTGGACCAGTCGTATCGCAAGGAGCTCGACAAGAAGTCGCGGCAGCTCAACCGGATGGGGGAGGCGCGCTTCGAATGCGTGGACGGCCCGGCCGCCATCCGCACAACATTCGATGCGCTCAGGCTCTATCGCGGCAAACGCTTCGACGGCAGCAACGGTCCCGCCGACCTTCTGCAACTGCCCTCCTATTTCGATTTCTACCTGGCCGTGGCCAATGAGGGATGCGGCGGCTTCGCCCGCACCTATGCATTCTGGATGAACGGCCGGCCGATCGCCGGCGCGCTCGGGCTCGAGCACCGTGGCTCGCTCCTGGTCATTCTCGGCGGCTTCGACGAGGCCGGCTACAGGAAGCAGTCGATCGGCAGCCTGATGTTCGAGCAGATCGCCCGCGACTGTATCGAGCGCGGCGACCATCACCTCGATTTCACCATCGGCGACGAACCCTACAAGCGCATCTTCGGCGGACGGCCCTCACCGATGTGGCAAATCTACCGGGCGGGGAGTCCGCTCGGCTACGCGGCGCATATGACGGTGGAGAAAATGCCGGCAACCAAGGTGCTGGCGCGGCGCATCCTGGAGGCCGCGCATGTCAAGAAGGCCAAGCCTTCTCCCATCATGGTTCCGTCGGCCTCCGATGAGGCCGCCGAATCTTCCTGAGTAAGATCGTAGCCGCAAAGCCTCGAGGCGTCACGCATCCGAACGTCCATCGCGCGTTGACGGACGCGATTGTCGAGCGCCGGCCCTGGACGGTGGCGGTGCGATCAACCGACGGCTTCTACGCTCGGTCGCTTGAGGCCGCGCAGCCTCGCGGCAAAGCTCGGGCTCACCTTGTCGATCTCATACAGGATGCGGCGGCGGCTGAAGTGGACTTGCCGGCGCGCGCGCCAGCGCAGGTCGGTGTCGATGGTCAGACTGCGGCGGAAATTCGCCAGTTGGAGCGCGTGTTCGTCCATCGCCAGCTTCGCCGGATCGTCGTAGAAAGCGGCGATCTTCGCCGCCGCCATGCCGGGCGTGGCCATCCATTGCGGCACATGCACCATGCATAACCGTTCCACATCGGTGAGCAGCCGGCTGACGCCCGTTCCGGCGGCCGGACAGGATGTCTGGTAGGCATCGCCTATCAGGACCACGCCGTCGCGTTTGCAATTCTCGGCAACGGTGATGTCGGTGAGCCAGCTCGAGACACGGTCGATGACTTCGAAATCGCCGAAGGTGTTGATCAGTCCTGGAAGCGTTTCGATGAGCGTTTCCCGGGGACGGTCGCGCAGCGCCTTGACCCACGGGTCGGTGTGCTCCCGGAAAACAAAGAGATTGGCGCGGGTAACGTCCCCGGCCGGGAAAAAGTTCAGGTAATCGATCCCGTCCGAGACGCGTTCACCGTAATAGGTCAGCGCAGGGTGCCTGAAGGCGCTCGCGCCCGCCGGACGGACATTGAAGCCGAAGGTCAACGATTGCCGCTGGTGGATGGACCGGCGCTCGATACCCACATCGCGCCGCAGGATGTCACCCATGCCCGTGGCGAGCACGAGGAGGCGCGCCGTCACATCTTCTTGCCCGATGATCGACACGCGCTGCCGCTCGGGGCCAGCCTCCACTCCGCTCACCCGGCCGGCGACGAAGCGTACGGTCTTAGGCAGTTCGGCGCGCATCGCGGCGACGAGGTCGTCGTAGAAAATGCCGTAGTGGCGGGCGCGCGTGCGGTCGAGCACCCGTCCCTTGCGCATATTGACGATCTCGTCGAATGCCGCGGCCGCCGCCGAAAGGCTGTCCAGCAGACCGATTCGGCGCAATTTGTCGATCTGGTCGCCGGCGATCTTCTCGACGCGGAACTCGCGCGGAAAAACGGGATAGCGATCGATCAGCGTGACGTGGTAGCCGGACCGCCCAAGCAGGGTCGCGGCAAGCGTGCCTGAGAGCCCGCCGCCGACGATGGCGATCTCCGTATCGGTTCCTGCCGGCAGCGGACGGAGCGAGTTTTCGGCGGTCATTGCGAATACCTCAACAGGGCATAGAGAGCGCGGGGATTGGTGGTGAAATAGCGCCAGAAGAGCCGGCGCGGCTCCATCAGCATGCGCCAGAGCCATTCGAAGCCGGCCTTCTGGACCCAGAGCGGCGCGCGTCGGACCTTGCCGCCAAGATGGTCGAAAAGGCCGCCGGATGTCTTGATGACCCCGACATTCGAGAGGCGCGACCCGAAGTCGCGCACAAAGATCTGCTCGCGCGGCACGCCGAGGCCGAGCCACAATATGTCCGGAGCGAGCGCGTCGATTTCATCGAGCTTCTTCTCGAGCGCTTCGCCGGCGAGATAGCCGTGGCTGTGGCCGACGATGCGCAGGCGCGGGTAACTGGCCTGGATCGCCGCCACGGCCTTGCCGTTCTCGGCCTCCGTGGATCCCAGCAGATAGAAGGTTGCCGCCTCGTTCTCGGCGAGCTTTGCCACGTCGTGGAACAGATCGGTGGTGGCCACCCGTTCCGGCAGCGGCGTGCGGCACAAAAGGCGCGAAGCGAGAACAAGCGGCTGGCCGTCGGCGAAGATCTGGTCGGCTTCGCGAAAGAGGGCGGCTATCTCGGACTTGGCGCGCGCCTGGGCGATGACCTCGCCGTTGGCGGAGGTGAAATAATACGGACGGCTGCCGTGCCGGTGTTGGCGCGCCGCCGCGATCATCAGGCGGGCGGCGCCCTGCCGGTCGATCACGGTGATGGGCAGCCCGCCAAGCTGCACCGTCGGCAATGCAAGCACGTCCTGCCGGGATGGCGCTGCCTCCAGCTTCGCCACGGCGCTCACGCTCGTGTGCCCGGTCGAAGTCTGAGGCGGCAACCGAGGAAAATGAGAGGTCTCATGGTTCGCAGGCGTCACACGTTGGCTGGAATGGAGCGGATCCGGTGCGCCGGTCGTAGCGCCCTCTTGTTCAAAATCTCTTTTTGAACTTTCTAAAACTTTTCGCATAGGAGAATTCGCCCCACTCCCCGATATTCAAACTACCCCCTTCATTGCCACCATAAGTAAAAAAAACAAAAAGTTAAGTGATATGTTAATAATTAGTTAATGTGTAAATTT
>NZ_RZSC01000558.1:0-4048 GCF_003998155.1 Mesorhizobium sp. M1E.F.Ca.ET.063.01.1.1 | reverse complement strand
ACTTCCTCCAAGGGGTATCCCTGCCCACGCGCGATCCGCACTGGGGTAAAGAAATGTAAGCGATCCATTGTTTTCCTCCCGGTTCGGCCGCAAGGCGGCCGAACCGCAGTAAACGCATATCCTGTGGATTAGTTCCAAACAAATTTGGTTGCCGCTTGAAAATTTTGGAACCAGCCGACCAGCACCCGAACTGCCGCGAAAAGGCCTGCGCCGACTCAAGCCATGATGCAAGCTCGGCGTCAGCGATAAGCGCGATTCTCATTGAATGTCTTTAAGGTGAAAGCCGGCAAATGGGTTGCTTGCCGGTTCCCCTGCGTCAGGCTTAACCTCGCCGGTTAACGCGTGAGGGCGCGTTTTGCAGAAGGGGAACACTTGCAATGACCATACAAGGCGCATCGCCCGGCCTCTACACGAGGATCTGGCTCCGGCAACGGTCAGGAACTGGGGACCGTTTTCGATCTTCAATGTCTGGACGTCCGACGTCCACAGCCTCTGGGGCTACTACCTCGCCGCAAGTCTGTTTCTGTTCTGCGGTGGCTTCGTCAACTTCATCATCGCCATCGGCATCGGCTCGCTGATCATCTACGCGTTGATGAACATGGTCGGCTATGCCGGGGTGAAGACCGGCGTGCCCTACCCCGTGCTCGCGCGTGCCTCCTTCGGCATCTGGGGCGCCAACATCCCGGCGCTGGTGCGCGCCGTCGTCGCCTGCTTCTGGTACGGCGCGCAGACAGCCGCCGCGTCGGGCGCAATCGTCGCGCTGCTGACCCGCCTGCAATGGTTCAACGAATTCAACCAGACCTCGCACCTCCTCGGCCATTCCACCCTGGAAGTGATCTGCTTCGTCGTGATCTGGGCACTGCAGCTCCTGATCATCCAGAAGGGCATGGAAACGGTGCGCCGCTTCCAGGATTGGGCCGGCCCTGCCGTGTGGGTGATGATGCTGATCCTGGCGATCTATCTCTGCCTGAAGTCGGGCACCTTCGCCTTCACCAGCGACATCCCGATGGACGTGCTGCTCGACAAGACCAAGGATGCCGGCGTTCCGGGCGAGCCGGGTTCGTGGACGGCGCTGTTCGCGGTGGCGGCGATCTGGGTGACCTATTTCTCGGCGCTCTACCTCAACTTCTGCGACTTCGCCCGCTATGCGCCGGACAACGCGGCGCTGCGCAAGGGCAATATCTGGGGCCTGCCGGTCAATCTGATCCTGTTCTCGCTGGTCGCCGGCGTCACCACGATCGCCGCCTACGACGTCTATCACGAGGTTCTGCTCCATCCCGACCAGATCTCGGCCAAATTCGACAGCTGGTTCCTGGCGGCTCTCGCGGCGCTGACCTTCGCGGTGGCAACGCTCGGCATCAATGTCGTGGCGAACTTCGTCTCGCCGGCCTTCGACTTCTCCAACGTCTTCCCGCGCCAGATCGACTTCAAGAAAGGCGGCTATATCGCGGCGCTGATCGCGCTGGTGCTCTATCCCTTCGCGCCGTGGGAAGGCAGCGCGGCTTCCTTCGTCAACATCATCGGCGCGACGATGGGGCCGATCTTCGGCGTGATGATGGTCGATTACTATCTGATCCGGAAGAGCGAGGTCGACGTCGAGGCGCTCTACCGCGAGGATGGCGAGTTCCGCTTCCAGGGCGGCTGGCATGTCAACGCCTTCATCGCCGCCGGCACCGGCGCGATCTTCTCCTCGATCCTGCCCAACTTCACCAACTGGCTGCCGTCCTGGTGGGGCGTCTACGGCTGGTTCTTCGGCGTGGCGATCGCTGGCGCCGTCTACTACGTGCTGCGCACCATGGCGCTCGGAGCAGGCGCCAAAACGGCAAAAGCCTGAAATAAGGCAGTAGGCAGTAGGGATTAGGCAATAGAGAATGCCACCTACTGCCTACTGCCTACTGCCTACTGCCTACTGCCTACTGCCTACTGCCTACTGCCTACTGCCTACTGCCTATTTACCGACCATCTCGGCCAGTCTGCGCACCGTGTTCCAGTTGCGCGAAGTGCCGATGCCCATACGCTTGTGACTGGCGGCTGCAAGCAGCCGCGAGCTTGGCCGCTCACGTGAAAAGACGATCCAGATATCGCCGCCGATCAAAAACACCTTCTCGTCCTCGGCGGCACAGGCGCGAAGCGCTGATATGGCATCCTCGGCGACAGGCACGCGCATCACCCGCACCGCGACCTGATCGCCTGTATCCGCGGACTCGACCGGGAACGGATTGCCGGCTGCCAGCTCGAGCCAATCTTCAGCGCTGCGCACGATGATGTCGACATGGCGGCCAAAGCTCTGTTCGAAGGCCGTTTCCAGTCGCTGCTCGAGGTTGGAAATCCTGGTCGCCCGCGCCTCGAAGACCAGATTGCCCGTCGCCACAAGGGTGCGCACATTCTTGAGCCCGAGGCCTTCCGCCATCGCCTTGAGGTCGGACATAACGACCCGCCGCCCCTCGCCCAGGATAATGCTGTAGAGCAGCGCGACGTAAGTCTGCATCAAACGAGGCGCGACTGTTCCATCGCTGCTTCGATGAAGCTGGCGAACAGCGGGTGCGGTTCGAGCGGCCGGCTCTTCAGTTCAGGGTGATACTGCACGCCGATGAACCAGGGATGGTCGGGATATTCGACCGTCTCGGGCAGCACGCCGTCGGGCGACATACCGGCAAAGACCAGGCCACAGTCCTCGAGCCGCTGCTTGTAGTCGACATTGACCTCGTAGCGGTGCCGGTGACGCTCGGAAATCTGCGTGTCGCCATAGATCTCGGCGATCTTCGACCCTTTGGCCAATTCGGCCTGGTAAGCGCCGAGCCGCATGGTGCCGCCGAGGTCGCCGGTGGCCCGGCGCTTTTCCAGCATGTTGCCCTTCAGCCATTCGGTCATCAGCCCGACGACGGGTTCGTCGGTCGGACCGAACTCGGTCGAAGAGGCATGCTCGACACCGGCCAGCGAACGCGCCGCCTCGATGCAGGCCATCTGCATGCCGAAGCAGATACCGAAGTAAGGCACCTTGCGCTCGCGCGCGAATTTCGCCGCCAGGATCTTGCCCTCCGAGCCACGCTCGCCGAAACCGCCGGGAACAAGGATGCCATGCACCTTTTCCAGCCACGGCGTCGGGTCTTCCTTCTCGAAGATCTCGCTCTCGATCCAGTCGAGCTTGACCTTGACGCGGTTGGCGAGGCCGCCATGCGAAAGCGCCTCGATCAGCGATTTGTAGGCATCCTTGAGGCCGGTGTATTTGCCGACGACGGCAATCGTCACCTCTCCTTCCGGATTGTGGATGCGGTTGGAGAGCGCCTGCCATGGCTCCATCCGCGGCTTCGGCGCCGGGTCGATGCCGAAGGCGGCGAGCACTTCCGAATCGAGACCTTCCTTATGGTAGGCCATCGGCACGTCATAGATGTGCGGCACGTCGAGCGCCTGGATGACGGCGCTTTCGCGCACGTTGCAGAACAGCGACAGCTTTCTGCGCTCTTCCTTCGGGATCGGCCGGTCGGCGCGCACCAGAAGAATGTCGGGCGCGATGCCGATACCGCGCAATTCCTTGACCGAATGCTGCGTCGGCTTGGTCTTCAATTCGCCGGCGGTCGGGATGTAGGGCATCAGCGTCAGATGCACATAGACCGCGTTGTTGCGCGGCAGGTCGTTGCCGAGCTGGCGGATCGCTTCCAGGAACGGCATCGCTTCGATATCGCCGACCGTGCCGCCGATCTCACACAGCACGAAGTCGTATTCGTCATTGCCGTCGAGGACGAAATGCTTGATCTCGTCGGTGACGTGCGGGATCACCTGCACGGTGGCGCCGAGATAGTCGCCGCGCCGCTCGCGCTCGATGATGTTCTTGTAGATGCGGCCGGTGGTGATGTTGTCCTGCTGGTTGGCCGACCGGCCGGTAAAACGCTCGTAATGGCCGAGGTCGAGATCGGTCTCGGCGCCGTCGTCGGTGACGAACACTTCGCCATGCTGGTAAGGCGACATCGTTCCAGGGTCGACATTGAGGTAAGGATCGAGCTTTTTGATCCGCGCGCGATAGCCTCGCGCCTGCAGGAGAGCCCCAAGA
>NZ_RZSC01000557.1:0-4048 GCF_003998155.1 Mesorhizobium sp. M1E.F.Ca.ET.063.01.1.1 | reverse complement strand
GTCGACCGGAAAGCGCCGCAGATAGCCGAGCGAGGAATAGCCGGTGCCGAAATCGTCGAGCGCGATGCGAACGCCGAGCCCGCGCAATTGGCCGAGCGTCTTCAGCACCGTATCGCTCTCGTCCATCATCACCGTTTCGGTGATTTCGAGCTCCAGGCGGCTGGCCGGCAGGCCGGAAAAGGCAAGCGCCGAGATCACGCCGCGGGCGAAGCCGCCGCTCCTGATCTGGGCGGCCGAGACGTTGACGGCCATGCGCACGTCCCGCGGCCAGCTTGCCGCCACGCTGCAGGCCTTGCGCAGCGCCCAGTCGCCGAGCTGCACGATCAGCCCGGTTTCCTCGGCCGCCGCGATGAAGTCTTCCGGCGGCACCAGCCCTCGCGACGGCGAGCGCCAGCGCATCAGCGCTTCGGCGCCGACGATATCGCCGGATGCGATGTCGAGGATCGGCTGAAAATCCAGTTCGAACTCGCGCTTGGGGAGCGCCGCTTCGAGATCGGCTTCGAGTGCCAGGCGCTCCCGCACCATGGCGTCCATGCCGGGCTCGAAGAAGCGGTAGATATTGCGACCCTCGCTCTTGCCCCGGTAGAGCGCCATGTCGGCATTGGTCAAAAGCGTGTCGGCGTCCCGCCCGTCATCGGGATGGAGCGCGATGCCGAGGCTGACGCCGACATGCATCTCGCGGCCCTTGTCGCGATAAGGCTTGCCGATGATCTCGATGATGCGCTTGGCCAGCTTTTCGGCATCGGCCGCCGCCTTGATGTTGAACTGGATGATGGCGAATTCATCGCCGCCGAAACGGGCCACCACATCTTTCTCGCCGCGCAGGCAGCGCCGCAAGCGCTCGGCCACGCATTTCAGCAGCCAGTCGCCTGCCGGGTGTCCGAACGTGTCGTTGACGGCCTTGAAGCGGTCGAGGTCGATCGAAAAGATGGCCAGCGGCGCGGCGTTGGCCTCGCTCAGCGCCTGGTCGAGCCGCTCGCGGAACATCGAGCGGTTGGGCAGGTTGGTCAGGGTGTCGTGATGCGCAAGATGCGTCATGCGTTCTTCGGCGCGGCGTCGTTCGGTGACGTCGTCGAAGGTCACCACCCAGCCGCCGCTCATCGGCTGGCGTACGACCAGAAACGTCCTGCCGTCGGAAAGATAGCGGTAGGTCGACTGCATCTTCCCCGCCCGCAGGCAGGCTTCGGTCTTGGCGACTTCGCTGTCGACGTCGATCGAGGTGTAGATGCCGAGCTCCATCAGTCGTTCGAGCGCGTCGCGGTGCGTCGTTCCAAACGGGAAGTCCGCCTCGGCGACCTTGTAGAGCTCCAGAAAACGCTGGTTGCGCACGATCATCTTGCCGTCGGTGTCGTACATCAGCAGCCCTTGCGACATGTTGGCTAAAGCGGCGTCGAAGCGGCGGTGCTGCTCCTTCAACTCGTCTTCGGCGCGCCGCTGCTCGGTCACGTCCTCGTAGATCGACACCCAGCCGCCGGAAGCCAGCGGCCGGTGCGAGATGACGATGATGCGCCCGTCCGCCAGCGTCTCCTCATAGGTCGAGGGCCTCGCGCCGTCGATATAGGGCTTGCGGACGGCATAGAGCTCCTTGGCGCTTTGCGAGGCGATGCCGATATCGACGCTGTGCTGTAGGATGTCGAAGAAGCGGATGCCGGGCTTCATCACCTTGGCGTCGAGGCGGAACAGGTCGATGTAGTTCCGGTTGCAGATAATCATGCGCTCATCGGCATCGAACATGCACAGCCCGTGCGACATGTTCTCGACGGCGGCCGAAAAGCGTTCGTTCTGCGCTCGGAGTTCCTCGGCTATCCGCCTGGCCGAGCCAGCACCGGTTGCTCTCCGCTTGCTTGCGGCCGAACCAGCCTTGACATGAGCGACGGGCATGAGCGCGCCTGCTGACCGTGACTGAACACGTCACTGTCATCGCTGCCGGTTAATTTAGCGTTCTTTTACGTTGCGGAATTAACCGCAAGAAAAGCCTGGCGTTCAGCCTCAAGCGCCGTGAAACGCTTCAGAAATGCCGTCTGCGCCCAGGTCACCGAGCGCGGCGTGATGTCGAAACGGTCGGCGGAAAAGCCGCGTGGCCGGCCGAAATACTCGGTCGCCTCCGCCGTCGAGAAGCCGGCTAGCAGCGTCGCCTCGTAGTAGGCGGCGATCTGGTCGGCGCGCTTGATGTCCTTGCGCAAGGGCGCGCCGAGCTCCGCCGGCAGCGAGAAGCGCAGATGGATGGCGCGCTGCAGCCTCAGCTCGCAGTCCTTGTAGGAGCCGCCCATCACCGACTTGAAGGGCGAGATCATGTCGCCGATCACATATTCCGGCGCGTCGTGAAGCAGCGCGGCAAGCCGCGCTTCGGCGGACGCGGCCGGCACCAACTCGCCATAGAGCGCCTCGACCAGCAGCGAGTGCTGCGCGACGGAAAAGGCATGCTCGCCGCTGGTCTGGCCGTTCCAGCGGGCGACGCGGGCGAGCCCATGCGCGATATCGGCGATCTCGATGTCGAGCGGCGAGGGGTCGAGCAGGTCGAGCCGCCGGCCCGACAGCATGCGTTGCCAGGCGCGCGGCGGCGCGCCTGCCCGGTCGGCCGCCATCAGGCCTCCTCCGCGCTGACCGCGTCCTGCGGAAAGGCGAACTTGGCCCAGGCAGGAATGGCAAGCGTCACTGCGACGTCGCCGGCCATGATCTTCTCGCCGGCATCGAGCGCCGCCTTGACGCGGTCGATGCGGGCGATGGCAAGACCGGTTTTGCCACTGACCGAGCCGAGCGCGCCGACCGGCCGGCCGGCAACGGTGAGCTCGGTGCCGGAAGCGGGCAGGGAACCGTCGGCGGACGCGATCAGCACGCGGCGTCTCGCTGTACCGCGATGCTGCATGCGCGAGACCACTTCCTGGCCGACATAGCAGCCCTTCCTGAAGCCGACGCCACCGGTCTCGTCGAGCAGCACGTCGTGCGGGAAGGCGTCGCCGAGCTGGTAGTCGGAACCGCTTTCCGCGATGCCGTTGGCGATGCGCAGCGCCTGCCAGGCCCCGGGGTCGCCATCCTCGGCCGCGCTGCCATAGACACGCCCGACCGCGACATTGCGGAAACGGGAATCGGCAAGCGCTGTTGAATCAGCCCCGGCTGAATCAGAAGGTGAGGCGATTGAATCGCCGTCCCACGCAACCGTGACAAACACCTGATTCTGCTTGGCAATCTCGGCCTTTGCCCTTAGCCTGTAAAGCATCAGCCGGCGCAGGAAATCGTCGGCTATGTCGGCCCGGCACTCCAGGCGGAAGCCGATGTCGCCGGCGCGCGAGATGAGGAAATCGAACAGGATCTTGCCTTGCGGCGTCAGCAGCGCGCCAGGCTTGGCCTCGCCGGCGGCCAGTGTATCGAGATCGGTGGTCAGGATGTTCTGCAGGAAATGCTCGGCGTCGGGGCCAGACACGGAAATGAGCGCGCGGTCTTTCAGCAGGGCAAAGGGCATGGGCGGAAGCTGGCCTGATCTTGCAAAAACGATGGTCATTACGTAAGCCGGCCACACTCCCCCCGCAAGAGATTGGACCAGCCATGGCAATCACCTTCGACCTCATCCTGACAGGCGGCACGGTGGTCAACCATGACGGCGAGGGCCGGCGCGATATCGGCGTAAGGGCAGGGCGCATCGCTGCCATAGGCGATCTTGGCCAGGCATCGGCCGGTGAGACGATCGACTGCCGCGGCCTGCATATCCTGCCGGGCGTCGTCGACAGCCAGGTGCATTTCCGCGAGCCGGGGCTGGAGCACAAGGAGGATCTGGAGACGGGTTCGCGCGCGGCGGTGCTGGGCGGCGTCACCGCCGTCTTCGAAATGCCCAACACCAATCCGTTGACCACCAGCGAGGCGACGCTTGCCGACAAGGTGCGGCGCGCCACCGGTCGCATGCATTGCGACTTTGCCTTCTGGGTCGGCGGCACGCGCGACAATGCCGGCGATGTCGGCGAGCTCGAACGGTTGCCGGGAGCGGCCGGCATCAAGGTCTTCATGGGCTCGTCCACCGGCGATCTGCTGGTCGAGGATGACGAAGGCGTCGCCT
>NZ_RZSC01000556.1:0-4062 GCF_003998155.1 Mesorhizobium sp. M1E.F.Ca.ET.063.01.1.1 | reverse complement strand
CGCCGATATCTCCCTGGCGCTGGGTTTCGCCGGCTTTTGGCGGCCGCTCACCACCCCGGCCGGCTGGCTGTTCGTCAGCCAGGGCCGTTCGGGCGATTTCATGCGCTGGGGCATCATCACCGCCGTGACCTCGGTGCTGGCCTTTGCCATCGGCCTGCCCTATGGCGCGCTCGGCGTCGCGGTCGTCTACGCGGTCAGCGAATATCTGCGGACGCCTTTCCTCTGGCTCTATGTCGGCAAGGCCGGACCGCTGCGCGCGAGCCATGTGCTCTACGCGGCGACCCCGTTCGTGCTCGGCGCGCATCTGGCGCTGGCGCTGGTCTGGCTCGCCAAGCCAATGCTGCCGGCGCAGCCCGTCATCGCCCTGGCAGGCGGCGCGGTGCTGTCCTATGTCGTCACCATCATCGTCGCGCTCGCCTTCGGCGCCGGCCGCGAGGCGCTTCGGGAGGCCTTGCGGCTGATCCCGGCGCGCGGGTTTTCCGCAGCACCCAGCGAAGCAAAATGAGCTTGCTCGGTGCAATGCAATGCGTCCCGGCCGTGGCCGGACAACCGGCAAAAAGCCGCTGATTTGAGGGTAAGGCAACAGCATGAACTACCGATCGATTTCAGACATGAACGACGCGATCGTGCGGAACCTGCACCGGCTGCCGCGCGACATCGACCTGGTGGTCGGCGTGCCGAGAAGCGGCGTGCTCGCCGCAACGCTGGTCAGCCTGACGGCGAACATCCCGGTGACCGATCTCGACAGCTTCCTCGCCGGCAGAATCTACACGTCGGGAATCACCAAGCGCCGCGCCGCGCTTGACCGGCAGCATTCCGAAATGCGCAAGATCCTGGTGATCGACGACAGCGTCAGCGGCGGCAACGCCATGCGCGATGCGCGCAACAAGATCGAAGCTGCCGGCATCAAGGGCGATTTCGTCTTCGCCGCCGTGTTCGGCCTCCTGTCGGAACACAAGGAAACCGACATCGTCTTCGAGGTCGTGCCGCATCCCAGGATGTTCCAGTGGAACTTCATGCACCACATCTTCCTCGAGCAATGCTGCGTCGACATCGACGGCGTGCTCTGCCTCGACCCGACCGAGGAAGAAAACGACGACGGCCCGGCCTACGAGAAATTCCTCGCCGAGGCGCGGCCGCTGCTCGGGCCGACCCGCAAGATCGGCTGGCTGGTGACGAGCCGGCTGGAAAAGTACCGCAAGCTGACCGAGGCGTGGCTCGCCAGTCACGAGATCAAATACGACCACCTCATCATGCTCGACCTGCCGAGCAAGGCCGAGCGACAGCGGCTCGGCGCGCATGGCAGCTTCAAAGCCGATTTCTACCGCAAGTCGGACGCCATCCTGTTCATCGAGAGCGAGCATGAGCAGGCGCTCAAGATCGCCAAGCTGTCGGGCAAGCCGGTGCTGTGCGTCGAGACCAATATTGTGAGCTTTCCCGATGCGCTGTCGCTGCCGGCGCTGCAGCAGGCGGCGCGCAACCTGCCGGCGCGGCTCAGGCAGGTCAATTCGCCCGACGGACGCAAGAAGGTCGCGAAAGCGGCAGTGCGGGCGCTATTGGGCTCGCGTGGCTATGAAATGCTGAAAAGCCGCGTCAAAAGGCCTGCGTAAGTAATAACTTACGCGATGCTCTACGCGGCTCGCCGGGAGCGCTGCTGCGCCGCCCTCTCGAGCAGGCCGAAGAAGGTGGCGAATTGGCGGTCGGGATCGAGTTCCGGGCGCTGCGAGAAGGCGAGCGCCGCCTCCGAGAGCCGCCCGTACTCCTGGCGATCGTTCCACAGCCGCCTGACCGCTCCGACCCAGTCCTCCAGCGGCGCGTCATAATCCAGCACCACGCCACCTGAGCCGATCGCCTCGGGCAGGCCGCCGCGCCGCGAACCGACAACCGGAATGCCGCTGCAATGGGCTTCAGACGCGACGCGGCCCCAGGCTTCTTCCCATTTGCTTGGCGCAAGCAGGATCTTCGTGCGGCCATAGATGGTTTTCATGTCGCTGGTGCGGTTTTCCAGCCTGATGTTGGAAAATGGCGCGATGGTCCGCTCGATCTGGGCCCGATGGTCGTCCTCGAGCTTCCAGCTCTCGACGAACAGGAACGGTATTTCCGGGCAAGCGGCGGCAACGCGCACAGCCAGGTCAAAGCCCTTTTCCTCATAGGGGTTGATGAAGGTGACGAACTCACCGGTCGTCGGCGTGCTGTAGGTGGCCGGATTGATGGTCGGCGGGATGACGGTGGACTCGATGCCGAACTCCCGGCTGTAGGTGCGGGCCGTGAATTCGGAATTGGCGATATAGCGCGCCGCATCGAGCTCGCGCAGGTCGCCGCCCAGTTCGTGGAATTCGACATTCCTCAGATAGACGACCAGCGGCACGCCCTCGGCCTGGAGCGCCTTGCCGAGCGGAACGGAGTTGTGGCATTGCACGACGGCGACGTCGGGCTGCATCTTCTTGACGGCGAAAGCGGCGGCCTCCCAGGGAAACCAGGCACGCACCACCGGATAGCCCGGAAAGCTGTCGATCACGGCGGGCTGGCCCAGCAGCTTCATCTTGGCGCGCGCCTTGTAGCCGAACAAGCCCTGGCCGAACAAAGCGGCGAGCACCGAAGCCTCATGGCCGTGCTCGATCAACTGCTCGACAAGGTGATGCGTGCTCGATTGGACACCGCCGCTGAACTGCGGCGTGTAGCCAGTACCGCCTGCGAAAAGAACTTTCATGGGCTCGGCTCCTTGTCACGTTTTTCTTGGCCAGTTGTTCCTGGCTTGCCGGCGAGCGTGCCCGCCGGACGGTTTCAGGCACTCTGCTCCTCGAGATTGGCGAACGGATTGGTGCATGGGTGCCAGCCGGTGAAGCGGATCGGATCACTGGGCGAGCCGCGCCAGGCATAGTCGGTCAGCATGTGGAACTCGGCGATGACCCAGCGCTCGAAATTCCCGACATCCTGCTGCTTCTGCCTGGGCAGGAATTCGCGCGCCTTGTCGAGCTTCACGGTCTCCAAAAGCGTCACCGCATCCGCCAGCTTGTCGCTCGGGAATACCCACGGACTGCGGTTGCGGAACTCGAGCACGAATTGCTGCAGATGCTCGATCCGCATATTGAGCGGACCGAAGTATTTTTCCAGCGTGACGCGGACCAGATCCTCATCCGAGAAGGACGATACGGCGGCAGCGGCGATGCCGGTCGAAGCAATGCCGCCGGCGACAACGGCCAGCGCGGTGCGTCGCGTGATCTTCATCGGTTCCTCCTTCATGCCAGCCGGCTCGCCGCCCGAAGCGAAAGGGCGGCGGCGGTCAGGCTCGGGTTGGCGCAGGAACAGCTCGGATAGGTGCTGGTGCCGACAACGACGAGGTTGCGGAGCCGGTGGTGGATCATGTCGCGGTCGACCACCGAGTCGGCCGGACCGGTGCCCATCCGCAAGGTGCCCTGCACATGCGATTCGGTTGGCCGGATCCCGCGATCGAAGATCTGCTCGACCGGCAGCGGCTTGAGCAGCGACGGCAGCCTCTCGAGCGCCTTGGCCATGCCTTTGGTTGCGTAGTCGGACGCGCCCTTGAAGCTGACGAAGGCGTTCTCGTTCTTGTCGAGGATCACCCGGTTTTCCGGGTCGAGCAGGTTTTCGGTGACGATGACCAGCGGCAGCACTTGCCTGAGCCGCCCCTTCTCGGCCCGCATGCCATGCTGCCAGCGGTTCTCGAAATAGACCAGCGCCGCCGCGTGCTCAGCGCGATGCGGGCCGTCATAGAGACCGAAATTCAGCCCGGTGGTGATGGTGCTGCCGTCGAAATTGTCGACGCCGTCGAGATAGACCTCGTAGTTCCAGCCATAGGATTCATGCAGGCCGAGTCCGACGAACTCGCCGCCGAGCCCGGAGCGCAGCATGATCGCCGGGCTCTGGATGGCATTGGCGCCGAGGACGACGAGGTCGCCGCTGACCGAATATTCCTTGCCGTTGCGCACGAAGCTGACCGATCGCACCGAACCGCCGGCATGGTCGAGCCGGCGCACTTCGGCGCCCAGGCACACCGACACGTCCGCGTGCTCGAAGACGTGCATCAGGCCATTATTGACC
>NZ_RZSC01000555.1:0-4067 GCF_003998155.1 Mesorhizobium sp. M1E.F.Ca.ET.063.01.1.1 | reverse complement strand
GTCCGGTCGCGATCGTCGCCTGGTCGCGCAACTCGGCGAGCTTCTGCTGCAAGGCGGCATCGTCCGGCAGGTCGGCGTCGCCGCGTTCCCTGAGCTTGCGCAGCATGATCGGCAGCACGCCGTGGAATTCCGCGTTGGCAAGCAACGCCTTCAAGCTGCTTGCCGCAAGATTGCGTCCGCGGTCAGCCGGCGCTTCGGGGTCGGCGAACTCGAGCAGCAGTTTTTCTTCGGCAGGCGAGAGCGGAGGCAGCATCAACCGGGCAACGTCGCGAATGGCATGCAAATTCGGCCAGTATGGTCGCAGAAAAGCCCGCGCGAAGCTACATCCCCCAGCGCAGCGCGGCCGTATGCACCGGCGCGTCCCACAGCGCCGCCATCTCGTCGTCGAGCATGGCCAGCGTGATCGAGCAGCCGGCCATGTCGAGCGAGGTGACATAGGAGCCGACCAGCGAGCGGGCCACCGTCACGCCGCTCTTCTCGAAGATTTTGCGGGCGCTGTTGTACATCAGGTAAAGCTCCATCGACGGCGTGGCGCCGAAACCGTTGATGAAAAGCAGCGCCGGCCCTCCGGCGCGTTCGCCGAGGTCGCCGGTGATTGCCGTGCAGATCTCCTCGGCGATGGCGTCGGCGCTCTTCAGCGCATCGCGTCGCCGGCCGGGCTCGCCATGGATGCCGACGCCGAACTCCATCTCGCTGTCGCCGATCTCTAATGTCGGCTTGCCCGCCGCCGGCACGGTGCAACTGGTCAGCGCCACGCCCATCGAGCGTATCGCGCCGTTGACGCGGTCGCCCAGTGCCTTGAGCTCGGGCAGCGCCATGCCTTGTTCGGCCGCGGCGCCGACGATCTTCTCCACCACCAGCGTGCCGGCAACGCCGCGCCGGCCGGTCGTGTAGGACGAGTTCTCGACCGCGACGTCGTCATTGGTCACCACCTGCAGCACGCCGTCCGACATCTCGGCGGCCATGTCGAAATTCATCACGTCGCCTTCGTAGTTCTTGACGATGAACAGGCAGCCGGCGCCGGTGTCGACCGCCTGCATCGCTGCCAGGATCTGGTCCGGCGTCGGCGAGGTGAACACCTGGCCGGGGCAGGCGGCGTCCAGCATGCCGTGGCCGACCAACCCGCCATGCAGCGGCTCGTGGCCGGAGCCGCCGCCCGAGATCAGCGCCACCTTGCCCGGCTTGAGCTCTCTGCGGCGGACGAATTTATGTTCGTCGCCGAGCGCGAGGATGTCCGAATGGGCGGCGACGAAACCGTCGAGGCTTTCGGTGAGGATCGTATCCACCGTGTTGATGAACTTCTTCATGGCCGTCCTCCCGAACAGTCCTGGATTTGATATATGCAATTCCGAACGGAAAACCGCTGCATATTTTTCCCGGAATTGCTTCGTCAGCCGCTGCCCTTGCCGGCGATGCTGGTGATCTTCTGGATGAATTCGTTGATCGCCCGGTCGAGCGCGGCGTTCTGCCTGTCGTCGCCGAAATCCGGCACGATCAGCGAGACGTGGCGCGTCTTGCGCGGACCCGAAGTCGCCGACATCTTGCCCGGATGCGCCTGGTGATAGGCGGCCAAGAACTGGTCGCGCTCGGCCGGACTGAAATGGCAGACGGAAAAGATAGAAGGCAGATGCTTTGACGGGATCGGTATCGAATAGGCCGGACTGGAGATCTGCGTGACGAAGCTGCGATGCTTGCCGAGCGCTCGGCAAGGCGCTGGCGCATGCCCGATGGCCGCTGGTCGATAACCTGCGACAGGATCGTCTTGTAGGCGCGGATAGCGTCTTCCGAGCCGGCTTCCTGTATCTTGGCTGCCTTGGCCATGCCGCGCTTATACCGAAACGTCCGCGATGGCCGCCTTGGCCATGGCAAGTTGGGCAGGCGCGACCGAAAGGTCGCGCAGGCCGGCCTCGAGCAACAGCGGGATGGCGGCGGGGTCGCCGCCGGCGTCGCCGCAAAGGCTGACCGGAATCCCTTTCTCCCGCCCGAAGGCCGCGACCGAAGCGATCAGCCGCAGCACTGCCGGGTGGCGGACCGAATTGAGATGCGCGACCGATGCATTGTCGCGTGCCGCCGCCATCACATATTGCGTCAGGTCGTTGGAGCCGATCGAGAAGAAGGCGACGTTGGCGAATGCCTCCGGCGCGATGGCGACAGACGGCACCTCGACCATGATGCCGAGCGGCGGCATTTCGTGCGCAATGCCGCGCGCGGCGAGCGCCGCCTGCTCCTCGGCAAACAGCGCTGCGGCTTGGGCATACTCCTCGGCGGTGGCGACCATCGGAAACATGACCTTCAGATTGCCGTGTACGGCGGCGCGCAGCAATGCCCGGATTTGCATCCGGAAAATGTCGAGCCTGGCCAGTGACAACCTGATGCCGCGCAGGCCGAGGAACGGGTTGGTCTCCGCGATGGTGAAGCCGGGAACCGGCTTGTCGCCGCCGGCATCGACGGTGCGGATGGTCACCGGTTTTTCTCCGGCCCATTCCAGCACCTTGCGATAGGCATGGTACTGCGTCTCCTCGTCCGGCAGCGCCCCGCCGAACAGGAACTCCGTCCGCATCAGCCCGACGCCGTCACAGGTCTCGATATCGATGCCGTCGACATCGGAAGGATAGGCGATGTTGACCTGAACGCGCACGGCCGTGCCGGCTTCCGTCATGGCCGGCTGGGAGAGAAAAGCCTGCGCCTTGCCCTGGCGCGCCGCGAAGGAGGACGACGACCGCCTAAAGGCTTCGAATTCCGCCGGCGACGGCGCGAACACAAGGCCGCCATGCTCGGCGTCGAGAAGCGCGACTCCCGTGGGCTCATCCGCGAAAGCGCCAAGCCCCACCACCATCGGCACGCCGCGCGAGCGCGCCAGCATGGCGACATGGCTGGCCGTGCTGCCGGCCTTGAGCGCGATGCCGCCGCCTCTGCTCCAGTCTGTTTCGAGGAAGCGCGTCGGCGCGATGTCCGTGCCGTAGAGGATGGCGCCGGCAGGTGCTGCGGCCTCACCGTCCTCGCTCAAGGCGTGCAGCACCTGGTCGCGGATGTCGCGAAGGTCGGCGGCCCGCGCCCGGAAATAGTCCTGGTCGGAAGCCTCGTAGCCTGCGATTTCGGCATCCAGCGCCTGCCGCCAGGCAACGTCGGCCGGTTCGCCTGAACCGATCGATGCTAAGGCCGGAACGCTCAGCGCATCGTCCTGGAGCATGGCGATGTGGAATTCGAGGATGCCGGCGGCGTCGCCATCGGCGGTTTCGATCAGCGCGGTCAACCGGCTCACCGCCTTTTCGATCGCAGCCTGCAGCGCTGCTTTCTCCTCCGCCGCGTTTGCCTTGCCTCTGTAGGCAACCGGCGGCCGGTCGAGATCGAACAGCGGCCCTTCGGCATAGCCGGCTGAGGCGGGAACGCCTTCAATCCGCATGGTCCGCAGTCCTTGCGGATGTCGGACACGTTTTGCCCGTCTCAAGCGGACCGGGCATGGTCCCTGTCCTCGTCGAAGTCGCGCTGCACCAGGTCGACCAGTGCGCCGACCACTTGCTCGGCGCCGTCACCTCGCGCCCTTATGTGCAGCAGGGTTCCCTTGGGCGCCTTGGCCGCCATTACCTTGACGATGCTCTTGGCGTCGAACCAGGGGCCGTTGGCGGCCACCGCCACTTCCACCTCGGCCGCGAACGACTTGGCGAGCTTGGTGAACTTCACCGAAGGGCGCGCGTGCAGGCCCACCTCGTGGGTGATCAGGACAGTGGCTTCGGCGGATGCGGACATTCAGTCGGTTCCCGTTCCTTCATGACGGCGACAATTCATGCGCCGTCGCCACCACTTCCTTGAGCGAGGCGCCGCCGGAAGCTTCCGTCGCGGCCATCACGGCGCCCTCGACGATCGGCGCGTTGCAGACGACGATCTTGTGGGAGCGCGGCTCGCCGATCATCTCGACCGCCATCTCTGAGTTGGTCTCGGCGCCGCCGAGATCGACCAGGATGGCGACGCCCGCTTCCGACCAGGCCTTGTCGATCGCGCCCATGATCGCCTCGACGCTTGTGCCGAGCCCGCCATGGCCGTTTCCGCCGCACCATGCAAGCGGCACT
>NZ_RZSC01000554.1:0-4087 GCF_003998155.1 Mesorhizobium sp. M1E.F.Ca.ET.063.01.1.1 | reverse complement strand
GGTCTTTATCAAGGGCGGGATTTTAGGGGATTTTTCGGTCGCGAGTCGCCTGTCACGTCATGATCTTCCGACTGCTACGCCTGATCCTGGTCGCCATGGTCGCCGTCGCGGCGCAGCCGTCGCTCGATGCGTTGGCGCAGGCAATCGGCCATGGCTCGGCTCAGCTCATCGCCGACCAGACCAAGACCATCCAGGACCTGACGGCCAAGGCCGACGGTTTGGAGAAGAAGATAGGCGATCCTGGCGAAGACGATGCCGGCCTCGTCGATATCCGCCTGCAGCTCGAGGATATATCGCGCGCGGCGCTGAACAGCGCGCTGGCGTTTCGTTCGCGCCTCAACGACATCAACAATCGTATCGAGGTTCTGGGGCCGGCGCCGGCTCAGGGACAGCAAGAGCCCGCGATCGTCGCCAACGAACGCGCTGCCCTTACGGCAGAGAAGGCCGAGATCAATGCTGTGGTCGCCAGCGCGCAGAACCTTTCGATCCGCGTCAGCGGCCTGGTCGACAGGATCGCCACCATGCGCAGCGAGCTTTTCCGCAGCGTTCTGACGAAACGCTACGAATTGACCGATGCGCTGAGCCCGCAGGGCTTTTCCGACGCGCATGACCAGTTCACCGGCCTCTACAAGGCCGTGGCGTCCTGGCTGACCTTCGCGCTCAAGTTCAAATTCCAGGCGATTCTTGCCGCGACGCTGATGGCGCTGGCGCTGGCGGCAGTCCTCCTCATCGGCGGCCGGCGGCTGTTCGGCCGCGTTTTCGAGCCCAATCCATCCGTGGAGGACCCTTCATACCTCAGCCGGCTGTCCGTGGCGTTCTGGTCGACGCTGCTGCCGACAGCGGCGCTCGCCGTGTTCTTCGCCTCGGCGGTGTTCTTCTTCAACTATTATAACGTGCTGCGCGGCGACATCGGCACATTCCTCAATGCGTTGCTGGCCGTGGTCGCGATGGTGTTTTGCGTCAACCGGCTGACCAACGCGGCACTGGAGCCGCGACTGCCGAACTGGCGGCTGATTCCAGTCGCAACCGGTCCGGCGCGCTGGCTGGTGCGGCTGGCCACCGCCATGGCCGTGGTTCTTGGCTTCAATTACTTCCTGTCGGTCGTCAACGAAAAGATGGGCTCGCCGCTCTCGCTGACGATTGCTCGAAGCTTCGTCGCCACCATTATCGTCGGCGTCATCCTGATCCTGATGGGATCGCTGAGGCCTTTCAGGGCAGAAGACGGTTCGCGGCGGCCGTGGCCGGCATGGCTTCGCTTCGTTGCCATCGGGCTCGGCCTGTCCACCATCGCGGCGGCGCTGCTCGGCTATATCGGCCTTGCGCTTTTCGTGTCGGTGCAGGTCGTGGTCACCGGCACCACTCTGGTCACCGCCTATATCGGCTTCCTGTCGGCGCGGGCGATCGGCGAGGAGGGCGGCTTCGCCGACACTTCGGTCGGGCGCTGGCTGTTGGCCAATTCCAGCTATGAGGACACCGCGCTCGACCAACTCGGCCTGGTGGTCAGCATCGCCATCAACCTGATGATCGTGCTGGTGTTCCTGCCGCTGATCCTTTTGATGTGGGGCTTCCAGCCCGGCGATATCGAGGCTTGGGCCTACAAGCTGGCCACGGGCGTCACGATCGGTTCCGTCACCATCTCGGTGCTGGGCATCCTCACCGGCATCGTAGTCTTCGCCATCGGCTATTTCCTGACGCGCTGGTTCCAGGGCTGGCTCGACGGGTCGGTCATGGCGCGCGGCAAGGTCGACACCGGGGTGCGCAACTCGATCCGGCTGGCCGTGGGCTATGCCGGCGTCGCGCTCGCGGGGCTCGTCGGCATATCGGCGGCGGGCATCGATCTTTCCAATCTGGCGCTGGTCGCCGGTGCGCTCTCTCTCGGTATCGGCTTCGGCCTGCAGAACGTGGTCTCGAATTTCGTCTCCGGCCTGATCCTGCTTGCCGAACGTCCGTTCAAGGTGGGCGACTGGATCGTTGCCGGCGACATCAGCGGCACGGTCAGGAAGATCAGCGTGCGTGCCACCGAGATCGAGACGTTCCAGCGGCAGTCGGTGATTCTGCCCAACTCCAACCTCATCAACAATGCCGTCGGCAACTGGACGCATCGCAACAAGCTCGGCCGCGTCGATATCAAGGTCGGCGTCGCCTATGGCAGCGACGTCAAGCGCGTCCACGCGCTTCTGCTCGATATCGCGCGCGGACATCCCATGGTGCTCAAGAATCCGGAGCCCTTCGTGCTCTTCGGCAATTTTGGGGCGGCCGCACTCGAGTTCGAAATCCGGGTGTTCGTGGCCGACGTGATGAACGGCAGCATCGTCCAGAACGACATCCGCTTCGCGATCCTCGATATCTTCGAGGACGAGCATATCGAGATCCCGTCGACGCCGCGCGCCGTGGTCGAGACCAAGAAGCAGGAGTCCTGGCCGATCGACGACGACAAGATCGAGGTGGAATTTGCCGAGCGCGAGCGACTGGAGGCGGAAGCAGCGGCCGAGCAGGCACGGCTCGCCAAGATGAAGCGCAAAGGGCGCAAGCCCGATCCGGGCTAGGGTGCATCGAGATTCGGGGTGAGACCGGCCTGCAAATGGTGCTTACCTGCGCTTCCGGTGCTCACGTACTTTCAAGTACGCTCCGCTCCGGCCTTCGCCGGCCGAAGCCCTCATAAGGGTCTCCGCTCTATGAAGGCTACGGCCGGCGTAGGCCGGTTCTCGGAAACCACCATTTTCGACACGGCCTGCCCCCGAATCTCGATACACCTTCGGGGGCGCTGCATCCGGCTGCCAAAACCAATTGTGGCATGAATGCGGCATTCAGTTGCGGTTCAGCTTGCATCTCATATAAGCTCTCACGCAAAGGGCGAGAATGCCTTGCGAAGTGCAACAGAGGCGGTGTGGAAACACCGGAAATTGCAATGTGGAAGTCTGTCGTTACCGCTATCGCTTTCCTGGCTATGGGCGGTTCGGCTTTTGCCGCCAGCGCGGTCAACAAGGACGCTCAAACGCGGACGTTGATCGTCACCGAAGGCGGCGGCAAGACCGAGCTGGCGCTGGCCGCCGGCGAGACGGTGGAGTTCTGCCCGAATGGCTGCTTCGTCACCCTGCCCAATGGCGACCTCGAAGCGCTGACCGGTTCCGAAACCGTCGAGATCTCGGGCGGCGTTGCCCGTATCAAGTAAAACCTGCAACATGATCGGCAAAGGCCGGACGGACGTCCGGCCTTTTATCGTTTCCGGTAGCCGCTGCTTAACGATGACGCCGGAAATACTGTTCGTCCAGCGCGTTGCAACCGGGCGTTTTAACGTTCGCTCCGCCATCTCCCGTTATATCCGCTGCAAGGACGCCGACACGCGGCGCGGGGTTAGCAGGGCAGGACAATGGACGCGCGGTCGGACAGGAACGCAATCCCGCTTGCGGTCGATCTCGATGGCACGCTGATTGCAACGGACCTTCTGTGGGAAGGCCTGTTCATCCTCCTCAAGAAGAACCCGCTCTATCTCTTTCTGGTGCCGCTCTGGCTGGCTGGCGGGCCCGCGCGGGTCAAGCAGGAAATAGCCAAGCGCATCGACATCGATCCGGCTTCGCTGCCCTACCGGGCTGAATTGCTGGCACGTCTTCGGGCCGAACACGAGGAAGGCCGCAAGATCGTGCTGGCGACCGGCACGCCGCGCAAGTTCGCCGAGGCGATCGCCGCCCATCTCGGCATCTTCGATCGCGTGCTGGCGACGGACGGGCCGCACAATTTGACGTCGGGCAGGAAGCGGGCGTCGCTGGCCGCCGCCTATGGCGATGCCGGCTTCGACTATGCCGGCAACAGCCACCACGATCTCAAGGTGTTCGACGCCGCCCGCAACGTGATCGTCGTGGCGCCGGACCGCAGCGCCCAGCGCTGGCAGGCGGCGCACGGCGCGGAGACCATGCCGGCGCCGAAGCGGACGCTGAAGACCTACGTCAAGATGCTGAGGGTCCATCAGTGGCTGAAGAATTCGCTGATCGCGGTGCCGATGGTGCTGTCGCATGAGTATTTCAACTTCGGCATGATCTGGGAGTGCCTCCTGGCATTTGTTTCGTTCAGCGCCGTGGCGTCCGCCATC
>NZ_RZSC01000553.1:0-4089 GCF_003998155.1 Mesorhizobium sp. M1E.F.Ca.ET.063.01.1.1 | reverse complement strand
GGTTTCCTCGGCGATCCTTTTGCTCAACGCCGGGCATGAGGCCACCGTGCATCAGACCGGCAATGCCGTGCGTTCGATCCTGGCGCAAGGCGGTGATCCCCACCGCTTCTTCGAAACAACGGAGGCGAACGCCGCGACGGTCGAGGAATGCCTGCGCTTCGACGCGCCGCTGCATATGTTCCTGCGCTATGCCTATGAGGAGATCGAAGTTTCACCGGGCATTTTGGTCAAGCCCAGCGAGATGATCGCGCTGCTGCTTGGCATGGCCAACCACGACCCGCTGGCGTTTGCCGGACCCGACACATTCAATCCGGTCCGCACGGACCAGAAGAACGTCTCGTTCGGTGCCGGCATCCATTTCTGCATCGGCGCGCCGCTGGCCAGGCTGGAACTGCAGGTTTCGTTGAAAACGCTGTTCGAGCGCCTGCCCAATTTGCGCCTGGCCGGGGAACCGCGCTTCCGCGATACCTATCACTTCCATGGGTTGGAGCGGCTTGCTGTTACTTTCTGAGCGAGGCGTGCCCGACCTCGTCATCCTTGGGCGTAGCGACGCGAAGCGGAGCGAAGACCCAAGGATCCATTCCGTGACCTCGCCGAAGGGTGCAAACGGGCAGAATTCTGCATCGCTGCAACGCTTCAAAGTCATGGAATGGATCCTCGGGTCTGCGCTGCGTCGCTACGCTCCTTGCTCCGCCCGTGGATGACGAAACGATAAACGCCTCGGCCAATCTTGAACGTATTCAACACAGGAACCGGAGGCGCTTCAAAGCCGGATCACATATTCCTTCCGCGTCGTCTCCAGCACCTCCCAGGTGCCTTTGAAGCCCGGCCGCAGCACGAAACTGTCGCCGGCCCGCACGGTACGCGCCTCGCTGCCGTCCTCGGCGATGACCGAAACGCCGGACAGGATGTGGCAGAATTCCCATTCGTCATAGACGATGCGCCACTTGCCGGGCGTCGCTTCCCAGATCCCGGCATAGAGGCCGCCGTCCCGCTCCTCGACGTTCCAGGTGCGGAATTTCGGGTCGCCCGAGATCACGCGATCGGGGGCCGGCGCGCCGGCCTCCGGTTCGACGTTATCGGCTTTCACCGCAAGAAAGGCCGACATCGCGATCAGACCTTGCCGAGCGCCTGTTCCAGGTCGGCGACGATGTCGTTGACATCCTCGATGCCGACCGAAAGGCGAACCGTGTCCGGTCCGGCTCCGGCCTTGATCTTCTGCTCGTCGGAAAGCTGACGGTGCGTGGTCGAGGCCGGATGGATGACCAGCGACTTGGTGTCGCCGACATTGGCCAGGTGCGAGAACAGCTCCAGCGCCTCGACGAACTTGACGCCGGCCTCGTAGCCGCCCTTGAGGCCGAAGGTGAAGACAGCACCAGCGCCCTGCGGCGAATATTTCTTCTGCAGCGCGTTGTTCTTATCGCTCGGCAGTCCGGGATAGTTCACCCAGGCGACTTTCGGATGGTTCGAAAGCCAGGCTGCGACGCTCACTGCGTTGTCGCAATGGCGCTGCATGCGCAGCGGCAGCGTTTCAAGGCCGGTCAGGATCAGGAAGGCGTTGAAGGGCGAGATCGCCGGGCCGATGTCGCGAAGGCCGAGGACGCGGGCGGCGATGGCGAAGGCAAAATTGCCGAAGGTCTCGTGCAGCACGAGGCCGCCATATTCGGGGCGCGGCTCGGACAGCATCGGGTACTTGCCCGACTTCGACCAGTCGAAGGTGCCGCCATCGACGATGGCGCCGCCGATCGAATTGCCATGGCCGCCGATGAATTTGGTCAGCGAATGCACGACGATGTCGGCGCCGTGTTCGATCGGCCGCACCAGATAGGGCGAGGCCAGCGTGTTGTCGACGATCAGCGGCAGGCCGTGCCTGCGGGCGATGTCACCGATCTTCTCGATGTCGACGAAGATACCGCCGGGATTTGCGAGGCTCTCGATGAAGATCGCCTTTGTCTTGTCATCGATCTGGCTCTCGAAGGTCGAGATGTCGTTGGTGTCGGCCCAGCGCACCTGCCAGTCGAAATTCTTGAAGGCCTGGCCAAACTGGTTGATCGAGCCGCCATAAAGCTTCGTCGCGGCGATGAAATTTTCGCCGGGGCGCATCAGATTGTGGAAGACGAGCACCTGGGCGGCGTGGCCCGAAGCGACGGCAAGCGCCGCCGTGCCGCCTTCGAGCGCGGCAAGGCGTTCCTCAAGAACGGCTTGAGTCGGGTTCATGATGCGGGTGTAGATGTTGCCGAAGGCCTTCAGCCCAAACAGCGAGGCGGCGTGGTCGGCGTCGTCGAAGACGTAGGAGGTGGTCTGGTAGATCGGCGTGGCGCGCGCGCCGGTCGCCGGATCCGGCTTGGCGCCGGCATGAACGGCGAGCGTGTTGAAACCGGGTGTACGGGTCATCTAAGCCTCCCTCTCTAAACCTTTCGAAAATCGCCGGGCATTCTTGGCGAAGCGTGGCGGCGAATGCAAAGAAGAAAATACCTTTCGGCGTGCGATCTGCGGCGAACGTCCGGAAAAATCCATCACTTCCCGGAATAATTTTGCGCGGCCGGTAGCCCGTCTATTTCTGCCGCACGCCGAAGCTCTGGAAGCCCTGCCGCATCACGGGCTTCTTCGACGACAGCACGCCGGAATTGACGCCGGTCCAACCGATCTCGCCCGACAGCTTGCCATATTCGATCTTCGGGCATCGGTTCATCACCACCTTGATGCCTGCGGCCTCGGCGCGGGCCGCGGCCTCGTCATGGCGCACGCCAAGCTGCATCCAGACGACCTTCGGCAAGGGATCGAGATGCAGGATCTGGTCAACGATGCCCGGCACCGCCGCCGAGCCGCGAAAAATATCGACCATGTCGACAGGCTGGGGCAGGTCGGCCAGGCTGGCATAGACCGTCTGCCCGAGTATCTGCTTGCCGGCATGGCCGGGATTGATCGGGAGCACCGAGAATCCCTTGGAGAGCAGATATTTCAACACGAAGTAGCTTGGGCGCACATCGTTGGGCGAGGCGCCGACCATGGCGATGGTCTTCACCGAGTTCAGGATCCCGGCGATGTAGGTGTTGTCGTAGGCGTCGTGATTCATGGCTCGTCCTCATACAGCGCTTCGGCGAGAAAGGCAGCCGGATCGCTGCAGAAGTCGCGCATCATGCGAAAATGGTCGGTGTCCTGAAAGTCGATCGGGTCGAGGCCGAAGCGGCTGACGCGGAATAGGCGCGCGTTCGGACAGGCCATCAGCAGCGGCGAATGCGTCGCCATGATCACCTGCGCGGTGCCTGATCGCTCCATTCTCTGAAACAGCCTCAACAATTCGATCTGGCGCGTCGGCGACAGCGCGCTCTCGGGTTCGTCGAGGATGTAGATGCCTTGCCGGCGGCAGCGTTCCTCGAAGAAGCGGATGAAACCTTCGCCATGCGACCATGACAGGAAATCGGGCGGCGCCTCGCCAACATCGAGCGCGGCGCGATCGAGGTAGCGTGCTACGGAATAGAAGGACTCGGCGCGAAAGAACCAGCCCGCGGTGACCTTCGGCAGCCAATGGCACCGTAACGCGGCAGCAAGTGCCGTGCCGCTCTTGTCCACGGCACTGGAGTGGTCGACCGGCCGGTAGCCCTTGCCGCCGCCAGCCTCATCGTAACCCGCCAGCGCGCCGATGGCCTCTAGCAATGTCGATTTGCCGGTGCCGTTCTCGCCGACGATGATGGTAATAGCGGTCGCGAACTCGAACTCGAATTCGCGGCTCTGAAAGATCGGCAGGTTCCAGGGATACTTTTCCCAATCCGCGACCCGCGACGGCTCAAGCAGGATGCGCTTGAGATAGGGCGCCTTCAGCCGCGTCAATTGCTTGCGGGCAGCCACGTCAGACCCTCAACGATGGAAAAGCGCGGCTGCATTCCGGGCTATTCGTCGGTCCATTCCGGCTTGCGCTTGCCGATGAAGGCGCCGATGCCTTCCTCGGCGTCGCGCGCCAGCATGTTTTCGACCATCACGCGGCCGGTGTACACATAGGCGTCGGCCAGTCCCATCTCGGCCTGAGCGTAGAACGCCTCCTTGCCGGTCTTGACCACCAAAGATGATTTCGAAGCAATGGTTTGCGCG